>JBMLQZ010000484.1:0-2873 GCA_049241285.1 Chitinophagaceae bacterium
AGTGCTGCAACAGGCTCTAATCCATACAGTAGGTCACGTTCTGGTATAACCACTTTTTCGCCTTTTACAGTTACTTCTAGTAGTACATCACTTTTTATAGATAATTTTTATTGCACAGCAGTAAGAGAAAATAACGCTTCTAAAATTCTTTGGCAAAGTACTAGTAGTAGTGTAAAAGAATATCAAATTGAAAGTAGCAGCAATTGTGTAACCTTTACCAGTATTGGTTCTCAAAATACCGTTAGCAACAATAAAGATTATTCATTTACACATGCAACAAATGAAACAATAGTTTATTACAGGGTAAAAGCAGTAAGTTTTACTGGCGAAATTAAGTATAGTAATGTATGTAAGCTCGCAAGCCAAAACGTAAATACAATGCAAGTGTACCCTACACCAACAAAATCATTGGTAAATATTTTAGCCAATTTAAAGGCAGGCAAAACAACTATTACATTATGTAACATGCAGGGTGCAAGCGTGTTTAGTAAAGCCTTTGCAGCCCAACAAGGAAATAACAATACCAACATTAATATAGACCATTTACCAGTAGGCACTTATGTATTAGAGCTTTTAAATAATGGCAATACACAACGAAAAACAATAGTAAAACAATAAATAAAAATATTATGATTAATATTATGAATAATATAATTAAAAAAGAGTTATTAATAGCAATTACGCTATTGTTGATTGGTGCAGAAACTATAGCACAGAGTGTTTCTCTAGTATCTAATCAATCTGTTGATGATGCTGGATATGATGGATATTCTTTTGTTGTTGGCAACACGCTTTATTATAGATATAATAAAGGCGTTAATGCCGATAAATTTCCTTTGGCAAAATACGATGGTACAACTTTAACAGTTATCGACAATCTTTCTACAAATGATTATGGATATAATATTAATGCTCTTCCTGTTTCTATTGGTAACACACTTTTTTTTCAATACACAGATGCAAATAGTAAAAACAGATTAGGTGTTTATGATGGTAATAATTTAGTTGTTGTACCAAATCCTTCATTAACCGATTTTGGACCTCTTTCGGATTTTCGTGTAGTTGGCAACACCCTTTACTTTAAATACCAAAATGCTTCCAATAAAATGCAATTAGGTAAATACAATGGCAACAACATAGTTTTGATACCCAATGAATCATCGGCAGATGCAGGTTATGATGGTGGCCATATCACCGTTAATACAACTCATTATTTTAGATATCGAAATGATGGCTTTCATTTTTTATTAGCTAAATTTGATGGCACTAATTTAACAGTGATACCAAATATTACATCAACAGAAATTGGTGTTAGTAGTCCTTTTGCTATTGGCGATACGGTTTACACAATTTATACAAACACAAATAGCAAAAAGCAATTAGCAAAATATAATGGTACAAGTTTAACTTTAATTCCAAATCCATCTTCATCCGATAATGGATTAATAAGCACTCCAATTTCAATAGGAAACAATTCTTATTTTAGGTATCAAAATACAGCAGGTAAATATCAGCTAGCAAAGTTCGATGGCAAAAATTTAACATTAATACCCAATCTTTCTTCAATAGATAATGGCTATGTTGATAACTCTACTGTTATAAGTAACGTTTTATATTTTAAATATCAAAATACAGCAGGTAAATTTCAATTAGCAAAATATGATGGTAACAGTTTAGTAATAATACCAAACCCTTCTTCAACAGATAATGGCTATGTTGACAATCCTACTGTTATGGGTAACGTTTTATATTTTAGATACCAAAACGCTGCAGGCAAATTTCAATTAGCAAAATACGATGGTAACAGTTTAACTCTAGTTGCTAACCCATCTACAACTGCTAGTGGTTTTATAAACAGTAAACCAATTATAGTTGGCAGTAATTTTTATTTCAGATATCAAAATGATGCAAATAAAGCACAGTTGGCGAAGTTTGATGGTAATAATTTAACAATAGTTCCAAATCCTTCCACAACTGATGGGGGACATAATGGTAGAGAAATAAGTATAGGCAATAATCTTTTTTTTATGTATTTAAATGCAGCAGGTAAAGGCCAGCTTGCAAAATATGATGGAAATGCACTAACTGTAATTCCTAATATTTCTTCAGTAGATAATGGTTTTTACCATTGGCCAGTATCAGTTGGCAGTAACTTATATTTTTGGTATATAAATACAACAGGGCAACGACAACTTGCTAAATTTATAGATGCCCCCTTACCCCTAAAACTCACTGCCTTTACAGCAAACAAGGGCAATAACAATACTTTATTAAACTGGCAAACTACAAACGAAGTAAACACTAGTCATTTTAGTATTCAACGAAGTGTAGATGGAGTTTCTTTTGCAACTATTGGGCAAGTGAATGCTAATGGTGGTGGGGCTTACAACTTTACAGATGATCAACTACCAATTGCTAGTAAATTGTATTATCGCTTACAAATAATAGATAAAGATGGTAAGCTTACACACTCGCCAATTGCTATAGTAAATGTTTCAAATAAAAGTAAAATTGTAATTAGTCCAAATCCATCAAGTAATTATATTACTGTAAGTGGTAATGAAATAAAATTGTTACAGATTTATGATAATGTAGGCAAGTTAATATTAACAAGCAATGTAAATACAACTTCATCAACATTACTACCTATTCATTCGCTGTCGAAAGGTATATATCAAGTAAAAGTGCTAACTACAAATGGAGCAGTTGAAATTCATAAATTTTTAAAAAACTAATAGCTTTTTAAATGCCTTGCTAATCAATTTTTAACTGAATTGGCAAAAGCAAAAAACAAAAAATAATAAAATATGCCTACCAGCAACAAAATTTTAGTAGTGTTAGCCAAAACGCTAAGCAAAATTTCACCCATTATT
>JBMLQZ010000485.1:0-4100 GCA_049241285.1 Chitinophagaceae bacterium
CATTTTTCCAAACACCTTCTTTTACAATTTTAGCTAAATCGTTTAAATGCATATTGCAAGTGTTGCCATCGTAACCCATACTTGCAATACCTACTTGAGCTTTTTGCATGTCATCTTCTGTTAATCCAATGCCATATAACATGGCTTGTGCAGCAGGTTGTGTTTCGTCTTGTGTAAGTGTTTTGCTATACTTATTTAATTCGCTCATGATTCAAAATATTATTAATTTTCTATTACTAATTGTTTGTATGCTTGTTGAATTTTGTAGCTTAGTGTATCATTCCAATTTTTGCTAAAAGTTTGGTTGTCAAGACTTTCCATACCAATTACTTCGGCTGCTGTTCCACAGAAAAAAGCTGCATCTGTTCCATAAATTTCTTCTGTTGTAAATTGTTTTTCAATGATTGGAATTTGAAGTTTAGCTGCAATTTCAAAAACAGTTGCTCTCGTTATTCCGGGTAAAATAGTGCCAGTTGGTGGTGTATATAAAACACCATCTTTTTCGAAAAATAAATTTGCACCCGGTGCTTCTGCAGCAAATCCATAAACATCGGTTAACAAAGCTTCGTCAAAACCTTTTGCTTTTGCTTCTTGGCTTGCTAAAATACTGTTTACGTAATGACCACTTGCTTTGGCTGTCATGATAAATCCTTTAGGATTTGGACGTTGGAAAGAAGAAGTCATCACCCTTAAAAGCTTTGTTCCTAAAAAAGGTTGCATTTCCCAAGCTTGAATGGTAATGAATGATTCTTTATTGGGAGCAAAACTCATGTTTGCAGGTGCATAAATCAATGGACGTATATATGCATCGCCTAGATTGTTACTAGATAAAACTTGATAAGTTGCCTCTATTAATTCCTCAACTGTCCAAGTATAAGGAAGATTTAAAGCCTTTGCAGATGCTTCTAATCGAAGAAAATGTTCTACAGGTTTAAATATTTGTGTGCTGCCGTTGTTTGTTTTGTACGAACGTATGCCTTCGAAAACAGCATAGCCATAATGCATTGATTGGCTATATAAGTCAATTTTTGTATCAGCTGCTTTTACAAACTGACCGTTGTGATAGATAACTGTGTTTTCGTTGTAGTAACTCATTGTTTTATTTTTTATTGAGGCAAAAAAAAACCGCCTCGTTTGAGGCGGTTTGTATATTCATTTGTTGTGAATTAAATACTATTTCCACCTCCATGCCATGCAGGAATAATAATGACAATCACCACAATAATTATTGCAGTTGTAATTGACATTTTATTTAACCTGTTGAATAACATAGAAGTATTTTAACGTTGTAAACATAAATACTTCTGTGCTAAATACAAAGAACTTTTTTGACTGTCTGAACCTTGATTAAGAATGATTATAAGGATTCTCTGGATTTGCTGAGTAATGTTATAGCCGTTGAAGTGTGCGACGCAACAAAAGTTTAATAGATGTTCTGCTGCTTGATCCAAAAAAAACTACTCTACAATAAACTTTAATAATCCTTCAAATCCAATAAATCAACGTTCAGACAAATTAAATAACTGTTGATTTTCGTAACTGAATATTTTCATGATTTACATCTCCTGATACTTTGTTGCTCACATAATCGGCAATTAATTCGCCTAAAGTTGAGGTAAAATAAAAGTTGATTGGATCTATATCTTTTGTAACGAAATTGTGTTGTAATGTCCATTTTACAGCTTCTCTAATTTTATTGGCTTCATCATGCAATTGGAAATAATCTAACATCATTGCTGCTGATAAAATAGAGCCGATTGGGTTGGCAATATCTTTACCAGCTGCTTGTGGATATGAACCATGAATTGGCTCGAACAAAGCAGTGATATTGCCAACTGAAGCAGAAGGAGCTAAGCCAAGAGAACCACTTAATACACTAGCTTCATCGCTAATAATATCGCCAAACATATTTTCTGTAAGAATTACATCGAATTGTTTTGGATGTAATATCATTTGCATAGCTGCATTGTCTACAAACATATAATCTACTGTAACATCGGCATATTGTGTAGCTAAGTTTTGAATAACCTTACGCCATAAACGTGAGGTTTCTAAAACATTTGCTTTATCAATTAATGTAAGTTTTTTTCTACGAATTTGTGCCGCTTTAAAAGCTAAATGAGCTATGCGTTCAATTTCTTCAACGCTGTAAGTACAAGTGTCTGTAGCTGATTTACCATCTGCACTAATTTCTTTATTGCCGAAATAAATACCACCGGTTAATTCTCTATAGATAACCAAATCTACCCCCTCTAAGTTTTTGGGATTTAATGGCGATAAATGTTGCAATGAAGGATATAACGTTGTAGGACGAATATTGCCATATAACTGCAATACTTTTCTAATTTTTAATAAGCCTTGTTCTGGACGAACTTTTGCGTTTGGATCATTATCGTATTTAGGATGACCAATTGCTCCAAATAATATAGCATCGCTTTCTAAACAAATTTCAATGGTTTCATCTGGTAAAGGATTACCGGTTTTATCAATAGCATCAGCACCCATTAAACAGTACTTATAATTAAATTCATGACCATAATGTTCTGCAACTGCATTTAATACTTTAATAGATTGTTGCGTAACTTCTGGTCCTATGCCATCGCCTAAAATAACTGCTATATTCTTTTTCATGGTATGTAGTAAGTTGTAATTGTATTAATTAGCTTGAGCTTCGTACGCTTTAATATTGTCTTTTATGCTTAATAAAAAGTCAATATCATCGTAACCATTCAATAAGCAAGTTTTTTTATAAGCATTAATTTCAAAACGTTCAACTGCATTTGTAGCTGCTATAGTTATGGTTTGTTCTGATAAATTCACTTCAATAACAGCGGCAGCATCTTTTTCAATTGCTTCAAAAATTTGTTGTAAAAAGTTATCAGAAACAACAACAGGTAATAAAAAATTATTGAGAGCATTGTTTTTAAAAATGTCTGCAAAAAAGCTACTTACCACTACATCAAAACCAGCATCTTTAATAGCCCAAGCTGCATGTTCTCTTGATGAGCCACAACCAAAGTTTTTGCCTGCCACCAAAATTTTACCCGAAAACAAAGGGTTGTTTAAAACAAAATCTGCTTTTGGCGTGGCTTCATTATCATTTTCGTAACGCCAATCTCTAAATAGGTTTTTTCCAAATCCATCTCTGCTAGTTGCTTTTAAAAAACGAGCAGGAATAATTTGATCGGTATCTACATTTTCTATAGGTAGTGGTACTGCACTGCTTGTAATTATGTTGATTGATTTACTCATTGTTCAATTCGATTGGTTAATTTAAAAATTCTCTTACGTCTGCTACTTTTCCTGTAATAGCAGCAACAGCTGCAGTAAGTGGGCTAGCTAAAAATGTTCTAGCATTAGGACCTTGTCTTCCCTCAAAATTTCTATTACTAGTGCTAATACAATATTTTCCCGCAGGAATTTTATCTTCATTCATACCTAAACATGCCGAACAACCGGGTTGACGCAACACAAAACCTGCTTCTTGAAAAATTTTGTCAATACCTTCTGCTTGTGCCTGTTGTTCTACTTGTTTACTACCTGGAACAATCCACACTTCAACATCGGCGGCTTTTTGTTTGCCTTTAACAAAGCTTGCTACTTGTCTTAAATCTTCAATTCTACTATTGGTGCAACTACCAATAAATACATAATCTACTTTTTGTCCTTTCATTGGGTTACCAGCCTGTAAACCCATGTATTGTAATGCTTTTAGGTAAGATGCTCTGTCTTTCTCTGCAAAAGTTTCAGCTAAAGGAATGGCTTGAGAAATGGCAACACCCATTCCTGGATTAGTGCCATACGTAATCATTGGTTCAATATCGGCAGCATTAATATTTATTTCAGTATCAAAGCTAGCATCGGCATCAGAATACAAGGTTTGCCAATAAGCCAAAGCCTTATCCCAATCGTTTCCTTTGGGGGCAAATTCTCTGTTTTTAATATAGTTAAATGTAGTTTCATCAGGAGCAATTAAACCACATCTTGCACCCATTTCGATACTCATATTACAAATAGTCATTCTTGCTTCCATAGATAAAGAACGAATAGCAGAACCAGCGTATTCAACAGCATAACCGGTAGCTCCACTTGCAGATATT
>JBMLQZ010000486.1:0-11431 GCA_049241285.1 Chitinophagaceae bacterium
CTTCATACAAAAATCTTGTGGTGCTGTACCAGGGCCTCAAGATTGTTTTTTAGTGTTAAGAGGTATTAAAACTTTGCATGTTCGTATGCAGCGTCATTGCGAAAATGGTGAAAAAGTAGCTCATTTTTTACGCAATCATCCAAAAGTGGCTAAAGTTTGGTGGTGTGGATTTTCAGATCATCCAAATCATGCCATTGCTCAACAACAAATGAGGGGTTTTGGTGGAATGATGAGTTTTGAGTTAAAAGATGCAAGTGCAGAAAATACAAAAAGGGTATTATCATCTACAAAAGTATTTGCATTGGCAGAAAGTTTAGGTGGCGTAGAATCATTAATTAATCATCCTGCATCAATGACACATGCATCAATTCCAAGAGAAGAAAGAATCAAAAATGGTTTGTCAGATGCTTTAATTAGACTAAGTGTAGGAATAGAAGATGTAGCCGATTTAATAGCCGATTTAAATGAAGCAATAAGATAAAAAGAATTGTTTACTACTCTACAGAAAAAATGGAGTATTTCTTTTCTCGAAATATTTCTTGAAGAAACATAACATCAATAAAATATCTTTGCACCATGAGTGTAGATACATTAGCAACACCAACCCTCACAGCAAAAGATTTTGCAACAGACCAAGAAGTTCGTTGGTGTCCAGGTTGTGGAGATTATTCCATATTGGCACAAGTTCAAAAAATTATGCCTAGCATAGGCGTGCCTAAAGAAAACATTGTTATCATTAGTGGTATTGGCTGTAGTAGTCGTTTTCCTTATTACATGAATACGTTTGGTATGCATTCTATTCACGGTAGGGCAACTGCTGTAGCTAGTGGTTTAAAAGCTACAAGACCAGAATTAAGTGTATGGATAGTTACTGGTGATGGAGATGGCTTAAGTATTGGAGGAAACCATACCATTCATTTATTAAGACGAAATTTTGATGTAAATATTTTATTGTTTAATAACCAAATTTATGGTTTAACTAAAGGACAATATTCGCCTACATCAGAAGAAAATAAAGTGACTAAAAGTACTCCTATTGGTAGTATCGATCATCCATTTAATCCATTAGCTTTAGCTATGGGTGCAGATGCTACATTCATTGCTAGAAGTATGGATAGAGATCCTAAGCATTTACAAGCAATGCTTACAAGAAGTCACCAACATAAGGGTTCATCATTCTTAGAAATTTATCAGAACTGTAATATTTTTAATGATGGTGCTTTTGAAATTTTTACAGAAAAAGGTTCTAAACTAGATGAAGTTTTGTTTTTAGAACATGGCCAACCCATGATTTTTGGAGCGAATAAAAACAAAGGAATTCGATTAGATGGTTTAAAACCAGTGGTAGTTAATTTAGAAGAAGGTGTAAATACAGATGATTTGTGGATACATGATGAAACAGATTTTTATAAAGCACAAATTCTAGTTCGTATGTTCGATGATCCTAGAATTGAGGGGCATTTTCCAAGGCCTTTTGGTGTATTTTATGAAACAAATAGAGCTTGTTATGAAGATGTAATGGCAATGCAAATTGAAGAAACAATTGCTACAAAAGGAAAAGGAAATCTCGATAATTTATTAAGAGGAAAGGAAGTTTGGGAAATTATTTAATACGTTAACAACTTTCATTTTGAAACGGTCGTCTTTTTAAAGATGGCCGTTTCTATTATAACGTTGCATTTTCAAACACTTTCTTTTTCTTCCAATGATACCAAGGTTGTGGAATGGTTTTTTTACAAACTGTATCAATAGTTCTCATGCCAAATAAATTCCAAACGCCTTGAATTTTTCCTGAAAATGAATTTTGTAATGCCCTTAGGCATAAAGCAAATCCACTTTCAATATATTCCATATGGTGCCAACAACTTGTAGACATAAAAAAGTACCAAAAACTGTTTTTTTTGAATGTTAAATGGTTCAAAAAATTGCGGTTGTAACCAAGTAGTGTATCCTGTAAAATGTTACTTTTCCTATTTTATTGTAAATATTAATTAAGAGCATATATCATCTTTACAATTAATAAATACGATATCCGTTTATATTTGTACGCATACTTACAATGATGATGAAAAAATTAGCAATTCTGTTTTCTATATTTTGTGCTTCAACAGTAAATGCTCAATTATTAGAAAGCTTTGTGCATAAAGGAGAATTTGGTGGTTCAATAGGATTAGGACATTATTTTGGTGATATTAATAATTCGGCTTCAATTTCAAAACCGAAGTTTAGTGCAGGTGTATTTTACAGAAAGCAGTTTAATAATTATGTTGGATTAAAAATAGCAGGTAATTATAGTTTTTTAGGTTATTCTGATAAAGAAAGTAGCAATTCTGTACAACGACTGAGAAATTTAAGTTTTAATACAGATGTTTGGGAGTTAAGTATTAGTGGTGATTTTAATTTTTTTAAATTTTATCCTGGCTTTAAAGAGTATCGTTATACACCATATGTTAGTTTAGGAATTGGGGTAATTAATTATGATCCATATGCATATTTAGCTGGTGAAAAATACTTTTTGCGTCCTCTTGGCACAGAAGGGCAAGGCAGTGCTGCTTATCCTAATTTAAAACCATATAGTGCTGTGGCTGTTGTATTACCATTGGGTTTTGGAATTAAATACAACATCAATCATAAGTATAATGCGTTTGCCGAAATTTGTTATAGGTTTACAACAACAGATTATTTAGATGATGTTAGTGGTTTATATGCTGGTACTGATGCTTTTCCTCTAGATCCTAACACCGGATTTCCTACTGCCGCTTTTTATTTACAAGACAGAAGTTATGAGTTCGGAAATAGCATTGGTATAAAAGGCAGACAAAGAGGAAATTCTAAACAAAAAGATGCATTTGCTACTTTTCAAGTAGGCATTTCAATTAATATACAATCTTATCGTTGCCCAACGTATTAATTGAGATAATTAAATAGTATTTTATTGAATACGCTCAATGTTTGCACCTAATTGTTGTAAACGCTTATCTATGAATTGATAGCCTCTGTCAATTTGTTCAATGTTTTGAATGGTACTTTTTCCTTCTGCACTTAATGCGGCAATTAATAAAGCTTGACCAGCTCTAATATCTGGGCTGCTCATAGTAATACCTCTTAAATTGTGTTTTCTTCCCAATCCAATTACGGTTGCTCTATGTGGATCGCATAAAATAATTTGTGCACCCATATCAATGAGTTTGTCAACAAAAAACAATCTACTTTCAAACATTTTTTGATGAATTAATACACTACCAACAGCTTGAGTTGCCACAACTAGCATAATACTTATTAAGTCTGGCGTAAAACCTGGCCAAGGATGATCATACAGTGTAAGAATGCCACCATCTAAGTAAGTTGCTACCTCGTATTTATCTTGAGCTGGTATATATATATCATCATTTTGTATTTGAAACTGAATACCCATTTGTGCAAACTTGTCTGGTATTACACCTAAATGAGCAATACCAGCCCCCTTAATTGTTACTTCGCTTTGTGTCATTGCTGCTAAGCCAATAAAGCTACCCACTTCAATCATATCTGGTAACATAGTATGTGTAGTACCGTGTAGTTTAGTAACTCCTTCAATACTTAGTAAATTGCTACCAATGCCACTAATTTTTGCTCCCATTCTATTAAGCATATTACACAACTGTTGTAAATATGGCTCACAGGCTGCATTATAAATAGTGGTTACACCTTCGGCTAAAACGGCTGCCATTACAATATTAGCTGTACCTGTAACAGAGGGTTCGTCAAGTAACATGTAGGCACCACGTAACTGATTTGTTGTAAGTTCAAAGAAATGATGTTCATCATTATATGTAAATCTTGCACCTAATTTTTCAAAACCAATAATATGTGTATCTAATCTTCTTCTACCAATTTTATCGCCACCAGGCTTAGGAATATACGCTTTTTTAAATCTGGCTAATAAAGGACCAGCAAGCATAACAGAACCTCTTAATTTGCCGCCTTTTTTTCTAAATGCATCAGAAGTAAAATAATCAGTATCTACATTATTAGCAGTAAATTGATAAGAGTGATTATTTATTTTTTCAACCACAACACCCATGTCTGCAAGTAATTCTATTAACAAACGAACATCAATAATATCTGGTATGTTATGAATAGTAATAGTTTCTGAACTAAGTAACACAGCACTAATAATTTGAAGTGCCTCGTTTTTTGCACCTTGAGGGATAATTTCACCCTTTAATTGTTTTCCTCCATGAACGATAAATGATGACATTGTTGCTTAAGTTGGTTCGTAAAAATAGTGTTTTAATAAGTGAAGCAATACATTCTTTTTGATCAATTTTTTTAAAATAAAATCTTGCATTTATCGGTATAAAAAAAGCACCAGTAGTCTGTTTTACTGATGCTTTTTGCTGTTTTTAGTAAGAATATTTTGCTACACAGATTCGGTATAATGAACCAAACTCATTGATTGTAGTTTTTCTGCTGCAGCTTCTGGGGTAATATCTCTTTGTGGGTTTGCCAACATTTCGTATCCAACCATAAATTTTTTAACTGTAGCACTTCTTAATAATGGTGGATAAAAATGCATATGCCAATGCCACTCTTCATGTAATCCATCATTTACAGGCTGTTGGTGCATACCTGCAGAATAAGGAAATGAAATATTGAATAAGTTATCGTACTTAGTAGTAAGTTGTTTTAAAATATTTGCCAAGGCTGTGCTTTCGGCTTCAGTAAACTGAGTAATATTTTGCACATGTCGCTTGCTTATAATCATTGTTTCATAAGGCCAAACAGCCCAAAATGGAACTAGAGCAGCAAAGTGTTCGTTTTCAATAACAATACGTTCCTTTTTCTGTAGTTCAATGGATAAATAATCTGATAGTAAGCTTTTACCATGTTTGGCAAAATGCTGTTGTTGTTGAATAGTTTCTTTATGAATTTCTAAAGGAAGAGAAGATGAAGCCCAAATTTGTCCATGAGGGTGTGGATTGCTACAGCCCATAACCTCACCTTTGTTTTCAAAAATTTGAATATATTTTATATTGGCATTAGCTGAAAGTGTGGTAAATTCTTCTTTCCATAAATCTATAACACCCTCTATTGCTTCAACCGTCATTAAAGGCAACGTAAGTTTATGATTTGGTGAAAAACAAATTACTTTACAAATGCCGCTTTCGCTTTTAGCAACCAACAAATCTCCTTCTTCTACAGAACCAGTTGGAGTATCATGTAATAATGCTGAAAAGTCATTTACAAAAGAATACGCTTTAGGATAATCTGGGTTTACAGTACCATCCATTCTTTTATTAGTAGGGCATAAGTAGCAAGTAGGGTCATATACCGGTCTGTTATCTGCTGGCATGTCTTCTACTTTACCTTGCCATGGTCTTTTCATTCGGTGTGGCGAAACCAAAATCCAATCGCCAGTAAGAATATTTAATCTGGTGTGTGAGTGTTCTTTAAGGTTAAACATACATTTAAATTATTTCTGTTCCGTTTTCAATAGATGCTACATAATAGGTTAATGGCAATTGCATTGCCTCTTCGTAAGCTGGTTTTATTTCAGCAATTAATTCTTCAATAGCAGATTCTTTTACAAGATTAATGGTGCAGCCGCCAAAACCACCACCCATCATTCTTGCTCCCAAAACCGCTTCTTTTCCTTCAACAAAATTTGCTAAATAGTCAAGCTCTTTACAGCTTACTGCATACATTTCACTTAACCCTTTATGTGTTTCGAACATTTTTTTACCAAGTGCAGCAATGTTACCTACATTCAAATCAATACAACCATTAATTAATCTTTGTATTTCTTGTACCACAAAGCGACCTCTTTTATCAATTAACGCATCTTTTGGTAATACGTAATTATCTAGCATATATTCTGATACATCTCTTAATGATTGTACAGAACTTATATGTTGTTGAACCCACAAAACGGCTTGCTTGCACTCATTTCTTCGAGTGTTGTATTCAGATGAAGCCAATGAATGTTTTACGTTGGTATTTAATAGTAATATTTTTATTCCATCTAACTTAAATGGTACGTACTCGTATTCAAGGGTTTTACAATCTAGTTTTATTACATGATCTTTTTTACCCATCATAGAAGCAAACTGATCCATTATTCCACACATAACACCTGCAAATTCGTGTTCGGCTTTTTGAGCCATATTTACCATTTGAACTCTAGGTATTTGAGTATTAAATAAATGGTTCAATGCAAATACAGTAGCACATTCTACAGCAGCAGAAGAAGATAAACCTGCACCCATTGGTACATCACTTGCTAATACTGCATTAAAGCCTTTTAAAGGCACTCGCAACTTTTGAAATTGAGCAATAGAGCCTAAAATATAGTTAGGCCAGCTAATATCTAAAACTGGTTTTATGTTGTTAGTAGTGGTAGAAAAGTGTTCATTTAAGTCTTTAGCAAAAAGATGAATTTCATCATCGTCTCTTAACGAAATTGCAAGATATGCAGCTTTATCAATGGCTGCAGGCAAAACATAGCCTTCATTATAATCGGTATGTTCACCAATAATATTTACCCTACCTGGCGATCGAACAATTAATGTAGGAGCGGTATTGAATACGCTTATAAAAGCAGATTCGATAACATTTTTCATGATGGTTTAATTTTCTGTATGATGAAAGAGAAAACTAATGTAGTGAATGATTTTTTAATTAGTTATTTAATTATAAAATAAATTAGTTACGAATAAATTTAGCAGTTTCAACTCCTTGTGAATCTTGTATTAAAAAGATATAAGTACCAGCTTTTAAATTTGAAATATCAATTTGTTCTGTTCCACTGTTTCCTTTTGCTTGTTGCGAAAAATAGAGTTTGCCATCCATTCCTATAATTTTTATTGTTGTAGCTTTTTCAATTTGATTATAAGATAATGTTATTGAATTTGCAGATGTAATTGTTGGATAAATATTGAATAAACGTTTGCTACTAGACTCTTGAACAAGTGTTCTACTGTATGAGAAGCTACCATCTTTATCTACCATTTTAAGTCTGTAATAATTCTTTAAAGTGCTTACAAATTGTGCATCTTCATAAACATAATTACTTCCAGTGGCAAAACCATTTGTAGCAATCGTTGCTATTGGTTGATACAAGTTACCATTAGTGCTTCTTTCTAGTATAAAATGACTAAAATTAATTTCACTATTTGTTTTCCATTCAAGCAAATTGTTATTACCGTTTCGTTTAAGTTGAAAGTTTGATAATATTACCGGCAATACGCTTAAGTTTTGATCTGAATAACCACCTGTAATTACCAAATCAGGATCTGTGTCTGCTGTACCACTGCCAATTAAAAATGAGCCACCAGTAGCAGATGCATCGAACGGAATAATTCTAAATGTGATGGTGCTAGAAGCTGGAACATCTTGTAAACCAGCAATTTTAGATAAATCTACCGGACCAAGCACATAATTGCCTGTAGTTCTTGTTGGTCCAGATAGTAAAGCAACATCATAAAAAGCACCACTATTAAGTTGATATTCTACTTTACATTTAATAGGACCAATATTATTAATACGAATATTAAACTTCTCTATTGAATGATAGTTTACCGATTTTCCGCTTGTTGATTTTAAGCTAAAGCGTAAAAATTTATTTTCGCTAATAGCTGTTTCGGCAGATTGAGATATTGAATAATCTGTAGCCCCCCAATATCCATTAGATGAAGTTGTGAATGGAAGATCGAGACCAGAACCTCTTGAGATTGCTAATGGTGCTGACATGTTTGCGTGAAGCATTGTAGGAGCAAAACTGCCAACATTTCTACCACCTTGAGTAAAAGTGGATGGCTCCCAGCTAGCTAGTGTGAAAGGAAAAGCGGGTCTTGTATCATAAATGTTTTCAGCATAAGCATTTACAGATACATGGTCTGAATAAATTTTACCAGCAGGTGAAAGAACTCCATTATTTCTTGCAGGTATATCGTTTCCAAAAAAATATGCATAACGCTCTACATTCGGATTTGCATCTAACCATGGTAAAGCTAACCTCATAAATGCTTCATGAACAGAAGATGGACGGTTAATATTGGCATTAAATTCTGTTATCCAAATTGGTTTTTTATAATAATCATAAACTGCATCAATATGACTTTTAAATCTATTAAAAACATCTGTTGGATTTGGATTTTCGTTTTGTGTAGATGTATAATTCCCCCAATCGTACCAATGAATGCTTACATAATCGTACGTCATATTTTGTTTATAAGCTTCTACTGTAAAGCTATCTAGCCATACTCTATATTGAGATTCTGTACAAGCAGGTGAACCCATTCTTTTTCCTGCACGTAATAAATTTTTATAAAGCGGTAATGCATTAATCACAAAAATGTTTGATTGGCCTTTGTGGTCTGGTTCGTTAAATGCTAAATAATGTGTAAGCGAATCTTTTGCTATTACATTATTTACATTAGTATTAGAAGCACCACCGGTACCCCAAGCCATAGGAACAAATTCTCTTGTAGGTGTTGAAACATCATTAGAACCCCAATCGTAAAACCAACTAACATTTAATGCAATAACTTCATCATTATTAGTTCCTCCAGATCCTTTCTTTTTAATTGGTGTAGTTGGAAGTTTTAAAACTCGAATAAAGGATACTTTATTTTGTAATACAAAAGCCAAGTTAACCTGTATATTGCTTTTGTTGGCCATGTATGTAAATCTTTCACCTGTACCATCTTCGTTTTCGGCAATTGTGGCCATAAAACCTTGATTTAGTGAAATAGATTTAATTTGATCGTTTAATCCATTCGGAATGTTTGCTCCTGTATAAATTGTTCTTGCCACGCAAGTACCAGACGTGCCTTGAAGATTATAATTTGAATAAATGGTTAATTGAGCAAACGCTTTGTTCAAGATTAAACCTAGTAAAATAAATAGTAACTTTTTTTTCATATTTATATGTAATTATTACTTCACTCTAAAAAGAAAATAAAAATATAAGTAGAAGATATTGATGTATATCTTCTACTTACGTTAATAGTTACTTTCAGGTTGTATAGTGTTGCAATATTTATTGCCAAGCAAAAATTTGACCGATGCCACCATTGGCATTTAATTCACTTTCTGGTACAGGAAAAACGTTTGCTTTTGCAGCTTGATATAAAGGACTATACCCCCCTACGTTATCTGCTGTGGCTCTTTGAAAAGCTTGTTGCAATTGCCCCCAACGTTTTAAATCGAAGTAGCGTAATCCTTCAAAAGCCATTTCTACTCTTCTTTCTTTTTGTACAATCGTTTTTAATTGACCTTGTGTTCTATTGGCACCTTCACCTACAACATTTTCTATTGCAGGCATTCCAACTCTAGCTCTCACTCTGTTTATAAGCGAATATACTTCGGTAAGTTGATTTAGTTCTACCAATGCTTCTGCTCTCATCAATAAAACATCTGCATATCTTAACAGGTAAAAATCTTGTCCACCTGGACTAAATGCTGCAATACCTGTAGGTGATGCACTTGTTCGAATATATTTTTTTTGTCCAAAACCAGTAGCAGTATTGCCTGTAAAAGCTCTGTTTAAATCAGTTAAAAAAATATCATTTCTAAAATAAATTGAAGCTGATAATCTAGGGTCTCTATTTGCTTTAGGATTAGCAGCACTATACAATGGCGATGAAGTTATTGGCCTACCATCTGTACAATTATAGTCGTTTACCAAATTACGCATTGGTTGAATATTTATTTTAGGTGCTTGCAAAAAAGTAGCAGAAAATAATTCTGTATTATTAGATATTCCATCTTGAAAAAAACGAACAGAAAATATTATTTCTCTTGATAATTCTCCTTGTTCTGTAAATAGTTGAGAATAGTTATTATGCAAATCGTATCCTAAAGTCATTAATGTTGATGTAGCATCTACAACGGCTTGGTATTCTTTATTGTATAATTGAAACCTAGCGAGTAATGCTAATGCAGCACCTTTGGTAGCATAACCAAATTGTCCGGCAGGATAGGTTACAGGAAGCACGGCAATGGCATCGTTTAAATCTTTCACAATTTGAGCCGATGTTACAGCATATGTACTTTTTCTAGCCGGAGCGTCGGTAAACTCTTTTGGTTCTAGAATTAAAGGAACATCTCTAAAATAGATTGCTAAGTTTGTATAAAAAAGTGCTCTTAAAAATAGTGCTTGACCTACATATACTTTGCGTACTGAATCTCTAATATTTGCATCTGGTATTGTGGGTATATTTTTAATTGCCGTATTTGCCCTGAAAATACCACGGTACGAAACACCCCAAAGACCACCAAAAAATCCATGACCAGGTGTAACGTTGCCTTCCATAAAATTGCCCGGTCCTTCAAACTTATAATTACCAAAGCAGTTATCGCCAATACCATCGAAAATAGGTATACCACCAGTACCATTTAAATTACCACTGTATAATGCTCTTTCTTGTAATACATCATACACCCCATTTAAAGCGAGTGCAGCATCTTGTTCGTTTTTCCAAAAATTTTCTGCTGCAATTTCATTAAGGTTTGTTTTTTCTAAAAAATCTTTCTTGCAGCTTGCAATAGCTACAACAGAAAGTATAATGATTAATTTTTTCATACTATATTATTTGATAGAATTAGAATTTAACATTTACACCTACCGTATAGGTTTTATAAAGTGGTGTTAATTGATCTGTATTTGTATTTCTAGACCTTTCTGGGTCGAAGTTTTTCATTTTGGTAAACGTTAATAAATTTTGACCGCCAAAGAATACTCTTAGTCTAGCTATCGAATATTTTTTAGTTAGTTTTTCAGGAAAATTATATCCAACTTCAAAGTTTTTCATTCGTAAATAAGAAACATCTTGAATATAAAATGTAGATGTAATTGCTGCACCATTGTTGATACCACCTAAACGTGGTAGTTTGGTATTGGTATTGGTAGGTGTCCAACGGTCTATCCAATAACTAAGAGCATTGTTTCTATCTCCTTCCATTGGGGTTTGTCCATTTGCTTTTAATAGTCTATCAATATCACTTAGCCCCTCAAAAATAACTGACACTGTAAAATTTTTCCAATTGATGCCGGTATTAAAATTATAGATGAATCTTGGGTGAGGATTACCAATAATTTCTCTATCTCTAATATCAATAATACCATCTGGTTTACCATCAGGTCCAGAAAGATCGGCATATTGAAAATCACCTGGAGCAGTTAATAAACTACCAAATTGTCTTGGTGCTGCTGCTACTTCTGCTGCAGTTTGAAAAACCCCGATTACTCTATACCCTAAAATTGCTTGAAATGGCGAGCCTGCTCTAACTACACTTTCTGCAGTTACTGTTGCAGCAGCACCTCTACCTAAATCAACAACATTGTTACTAATGTTATAAGTTAAGCTACCACCAACATTGTAGCCAAATTGTTTGTTTTTTGCTTGATAGTTTATTATAATTTCAACGCCTTTATTTACCATACTTG
>JBMLQZ010000487.1:0-3913 GCA_049241285.1 Chitinophagaceae bacterium
TCTTCACTAATTTTTAATTTTTGTTCTACTACAACTCTTTGTGTAATATTTTCAGTACACATTACCAAACCACCAATTTTATTAGCACTTGTGTACCAAGGTCTAATATCCCATTTTAGCCATTGTTCTGTACCATCCATTCTCACAAATAGGGCTTGATCGCATTTGTTAATGGCACCATTTAGGCATTCTTGGTGAATTGTTTTCCACTCGTTGGTTATTTCTGGAAATAATTCATAATGCGAAACTCCTGCAACTTTTTTTCCTGTTAAATTATAATCTAAAACCCATTGTTGAGAGGCTGCTATATACACCATATTGGTATCAAGCATAGCAATGGCATTAGGAGCTTGCTGAATAAATATTTTGTTTCTCTCTGCCTCTAATTTTGATTGAGTAATATCTTGATGTGTTCCAAACATCATTAATGGTTTTCCATCTTCTGTCCAAGAAAAAACTTTTCCTCTATCAAAAACCCAAACCCATTCACCATTTTTATGTTTCATTCTACACTCACACTCGTAATATTCAGATTTTCGATCAAAACATTCCATCAGTTTTTTCTCTGATATTGCCAAATCATCTTTATGAGCAAATTTCAACCAAGTTTCAATGTTAATAGGTGATAACTCTTCTAAAGTATAGCCTATAATATTTGCCCAGCGTTCATTAAAAACAGTTTCTCCTGTTTTTACATTCCATTCCCATGTGCCCACATTGGTTCCATCAATAACATTGTTTAACTTTTGTTTTTCAGCTTCAATTTGTTCTTGACGCATTTTAGCATCATGTATGTCTTGAAAAAGCCCATAAAGTTTTACACATTTTCCATTTACTATCTCACTCATACCAATAGCTTTTACCCATCGAATATTTCCTTTTGCGGTAACTATTTCTAATTCTACTTCGTACGATTTTCCTGTTTCAATTGATTCGGTAACCAATTCAGATATTAAATTTCTACTTCTACCCTCTTTATAAAAATTAATAGCTGTGTTTAAATCTGGCACAAAATCATCAGGTACTTCGTGTATTTGCTTGGTTACTTCACTCCAAATAGGTGTTTGGGTAGTTAAATCAATTTCCCAATACCCAATTTTTGCTTCTCTATTACAATGCTCTAGAATAATTTCTTTTTGCTTAAGCTTACTTATATCGGTAAAAAAGCAAAGAAACCGGTAGGTATTTTCGTGTACTTGTGATAAAATTATTTTTACACGAAACCACATTTTACTACCCGCCTTTGTAGTAAAACTAATGTCTTGTTTATTTATAGGTTCTTTAGTAGCAAATTGTTGGCTAAATAATTCAAGCAAAGTTGTTTTTTCATTTGCTGTAATTACATGAAACAGGTTACTAGAAATGGTTAAAATTTCTGAAATGTCATATCCTAAAGATTTCCAAAAAGTAGGGTTTGCCCAACATTTTTCTGTTGGCTGTAATGCATCAAAATAACAAAACCCATCACAAGCTTGTGTTTGCATTTGCTCAAACAGCGATACATCTTTTTGAATGAGTTCGAAGAACTCGTTTTTAAGGTTTTGCATAATACAACAATATTAACCTATCTGTAGGGGTTGAAAAATAAATGAAATACTACAAATAATTAAAAAAAATATAATAATGTTGTAAAATAAATTCTAAAAAAGAATGAAAAATAAATCTTTACAGATAAAACTATATTAATATACAATTAAAGCAATAAAAAAGTATCATTAGCATCAATAAAAAATTGTCATATTACTTAAGAGAAATACTTTAACTGATAAATATGTATTTGCATATTATTTAATTTACCATTACCTTCTTCGTTCATTAAAGTTATTCATTTTGAATAAATACTAATTAAGTTACATTTTAACAACTAAATAAAGCTATACCATAGATTAATATAAATATTTTAAATAATGCAATCACTAATTTAAAATTTAAACCAAAGAATTATTGTATTTCAGTTACTTTTGCACACCAAAATAGAATAAAACACTACAAAACTTTCAACCTAAATTGTTACTGAGTATACAGTTGTGGGTTTTGATTATTACACAAATACAATACTATGGCTGGTCAATTAAAAGAAGTACGTAACAGAATTAAGAGTGTACAAAGCACCCAACAAATTACTAAAGCCATGAAAATGGTGAGTGCTGCAAAACTTCGTAGAGCACAAGATGCCATCATTCAAATGAGGCCTTATGCTCAAAAATTACAAGAAATGTTGAGCAATATTGTTAGTAATACTGAAGGTGGAACAGCTATCAGTTTAGCAGAAACCAGAATGGTAGAACGTGTTTTGTTTATTGTTATTACAAGTGATAGAGGTTTGTGTGGAGCCTACAATAGCAATGTTGTAAAACTTGCTAAATCTGTTGCTGAAGAAAAATATGCTGATCAATTGAAAAAAGGCAATATTACGGTTTGGAATATTGGCAAAAAAGGTTGGGAAAGCTTAACCAAAATGGGCTACAAAACCGATGCTACTTTTAAAGATATTTATTTGAATCTTAGTTTCGAAAACGTTCAAGCAGCAGCAAAAGCAGCAATGAAAGCTTTTGAGAATAAAGAATTTGATGCTGTTGAATTAATTTACAGTGAATTTAAAAATGCAGCTACACAACGTTTTGTTGCCGAACAATTTTTACCAATACCAAAGGTTGAGAAAAAAGAAGGCAATCAAAAAGCTGATTTTATTTTTGAACCAGCACAAGATGTATTGATTGCTGAATTAATGCCTAAAATTTTAAATACACAATTATACAAAGCAGTATTAGATGGCAACGCTAGTGAACATGGTGCTAGAATGACCGCTATGGATAAAGCAAGCGAAAATGCTAATGAACTATTAAAGAGTTTAAAAATTAGTTACAACAGAGCAAGACAAGCTGCTATTACTACAGAATTAACAGAAATTGTAAGTGGTGCTGCTGCTTTAAAAGGATAATCTGTAGCTTATTTTCATATTTAGCTTTTCAACAGCATGGAACTTTCTGAAATTATACCACATATTGAGGTGCTTATTTTTGCAAGCGATAAGCCTCTAACAGCATTAGACATTGTTGAACTAATCAACAATGCTTTTGGTTTTATGGAAGAACGTGTTTCTTTAGAGCAAGTAGAAAGCTGTATTGAAGGAATAAAAGAAAAGTATAACAGTGAATTTTATCCGTTTGAAGTAAAAGAAAGTGGTGGTGGTTTACAATTTTTAACCAAGCCAAGTTTTCATAAAACTATTGCACAATTAAATGGCGATAAATTTCTCAAACGTTTATCAAACGCTGCTTTAGAAACCCTTGCCATTATTGCTTATAAACAACCTATTAGTAAGGGCGAAATAGAAAGCATTCGTGGTGTAAATAGTGATTATAGTGTTCAAAAATTATTAGAAAAAGAATTGATTTTAATTGCAGGAAGAAACGAAAAATTACCCGGTCATCCATTAATGTATACTACTTCAAAAAATTTCATGGATTACTTTGGCATTAATTCTCCTGCCGAATTACCAAAAATTAAAGAAGTATTAGCGGAACAAATTGTTGAAGGCACTATTGTAAACCCTGCAGATTTTGCTACAGATATGCCAAACAATATGGAGGTTACTAACGAAGCTGCTACCCCTTCAAACATTGTGGTAACAGAAAATGGTGATTTAAAAAATGAAGACCCAAATGCAGAAAATACAGAGGCTTAAGTGATAATTATTTGTTAACGAATATTTGTAAAAAGAATGAAGCCATACTTCATTCTTTTTTTATTTAGATTTGGCACTATTCAAAATCAACACAAAAAAGTATTGATAGTTTATACAATCATTTTTCATCTATTACAATGTCATCTTTATCTAACCAACAACTTATAGCAATAGCACAACAATTTGGCACGCCTACTTATGTGTATCATGCTGAAAAAATTGAAC
>JBMLQZ010000488.1:0-4282 GCA_049241285.1 Chitinophagaceae bacterium
AAATATTTACAAAAACCTTGCTATCAGTACACTCATTAAAAATAATGAGCTGATTAACGAGATACCTAAAGCACTTAACATTATTTCAGATGAAAATATCATTGAATTTATCTTAAGAAATTTAATTTCTAATGCAAGTAAGTTTACAGCAAATGGAAGCATTAAAGTGAGTGCTCATTTTATTTCAGATAGTCGATTAACCATTTTAGTAACAGATACAGGTACAGGCATGAGTGAGGGTGTATTAAGTAAGTTATATAATGGTGGAAAAAACAATAGTTTGCCCGGAACAAATAATGAGAAAGGTTCTGGTGTTGGTTTAATGCTCGTAAGAGATTTTATTACTAAAATTGGTTCAGAATTAAAAATAGAAAGTAAGCTAGGTAAAGGAACTACTATAAGCTTTGAATTAGAATACCAATTGTAATTAAATACTAATTAAGGTAACTGTAAATATTTATTTAAAAGCAATTATGTAAATAGTTGCTTTTTTGTATCTGCAAAAGATTACAACAAGTACCAAGTTATTCAGATTATCTATTTTTTTGTCTCTAATAGTTAAATTGCATCCATAATTTTTGATGATATGCTATCGATGAAAACGCAGTATGCATTTAAAGCATTGATGTATTTGGCACAAAAAGATGCTGATGGACCAATTTTAATTGCGGAGATAGCGGAGAAAAAAAATATTCCACTTAAGTTTCTAGAAAATATTTTACTAGAACTTAAAAAAGCTGGCATACTAGATAGCAAAAAAGGAAAAGGTGGTGGCTATTTTTTTAATCAAAGACCCAACGATGTGCGTTTGGCAAAAATCATGAGATTAATTGAAGGCCCAATTGCTTTATTACCTTGTGTTAGTCTTAATTTTTATCAAAAATGTAAAAATTGTGATGAAAGAAATTGTGGATTAAGTGATGTGATGAAAGAAGTAAGAGATGCAACTTTAAAGATTCTTGAAAATAAAACCGTTTCAGATATTTCGCAAATATTAAAATGAAATATCTTTATTTAGCCTTAACCCAGTTCTAGCATGAAAAAAACACTAATTCTTGCTGCAATGTTACCTATTGCAGTATTAGCCCAACAATCAAATGAGCAACAAAAAGCAACAGATACTATAGTTGCAAAAAAGCCTATTTCAAACAAATACGAGGGAAGTAAAAACATTTTAAAAATCAATCTATCATCACTAGCATTAAACAATTATCATGTAACCTTTGAGAAATTAATTTACAATAAGGTTTCATTTGCTGTTAGTTATCGTTATATGCCATACGGAAACTTTCCTTTTGCAAGTGCTATAAATGATATTTTTAACAATAAAGACATTAACATTAATAATGCAAAAATTGGTGGTTATGCAATTACCCCTGAGTTTAGGTTTTATGCAAAAAAAGGAATGAAAGGCATCTATATGTCGCCTTATTTTAGATACAGTCATTTTGATTTATCTATACCTATAAATTTTGCAACGGGTATTGGTGCACCAACAAAAACTGCCACATTTAATGGAAGTTTAAACGCTGTAAGTGGAGGATTATTGATTGGCTTACAAAGACAAATTTTCAAAAAAGTAAACTTAGATATCTGGATTATCGGTGGGCATTTTGGACATAGTAGTGGTGATTTAGTTGCTAACTATACTACCTTAACTGAACCTGAAAGAGCTGCACTTGAAAGTGAATTAGATGGCATTGATGTTGCACCCTTTGTATTTAGAACTGGCAAGGTTTCAACCACTAAAGCAGATATTGTTAGTGATGGACCATGGGCTGGTTTAAGAGGTGCTGGTATTAGTATTGGATTTAGATTTTAATAATAACGTTTAAAAGCCTTTGCAATCTATTTTATAGATTCGAAGGCTTTTAATAAAATGCAAATAATATCCATTAAACTCTTTCTCTCCTATTTCACTAGATGGTAGCTTATAGTTTCTATTTCGTTTAGTTAAACTGTAATTGATACTAGACTGTAGTTAATCTGTTTCGTAAATATAATTTGTAGTGGTATAAAAATTTACCCCTCTAGTTGTAATACGTTGTCTATTACTTTCATTCAATCCCAAATCCATATTCAGCTAAGAAAATTGAAAACTCTACATCTTATTCGTTGATTGTTTTCTTAATGTAAGATTAGGGGTAAAAAACCGGCTATCTTCTCCTTGAGCCGTAATTCTTTCACTAAGATTTTGAATACTAAATTGACTACTCCAGTTTTTCCAAGATTGAAAGATTGAGTTGTATTTACACTAAATAAATAACAGATGTTCTGTATGATGTATTGTAACGCTTAAAACTTCTTTCACCATATGAAGGAAAATTTGTTTGAATATTATTTTGAATAGTATACACATCACCATCACTATTACCTGCAATTTCATTGCGTAAATAATTGGCAGCTACTGTAAAGTCTACTTTGTTTTTTTTGTATACAATAAAAAATTCAGCATTAGATCTTTTTGGTGTTCGTCTGTTTGCATAATCTTCTAATGGTGGAGCACCAATCATAGAATTTGATTGAAAAATGATACCATCTTGGGTATTTGTTTTGGTAATAATATTAATAGCACCACTTTTGCCATCTGCATCAAAAGATGCACCAGGGCTTGTAATCATTTCAATATTTTCTATGGTGCCTGCTGGCAGTTGAGAAAGAATTGTGGACACATCACCTTGAATTGGTTTCCCATTGATCAATAATAAAAATTACTAGAACCTCTTAATTGAATGTCACTAAAACATTCACTGAAATTGAAGGTAGATTCCTTAAAATATGAACTGCATTACCACTTATTGCATTAGCAAATTGACTGGCTTTGTAAACTTGTCTATCTGGCTTAAACACAACATTTAACTTCTCTGATTGAACGACTACTTCTGATAAATTTTTCAAAAAAAGAAGTAAGTTGTATAATGGGTAATGTTGCTATAGCATTTTTTGTAGAAGGAATATAGAATAATACTTTTGATACATAGCATACATAGCTGGCAGTTAAATAATTGGTAGCAATATTTATGGGTAAATTAATTACATAATTACCAAGACTATCAGCATAGCCAGTTATGAGTAATTTATTTTTACTATGAATACTTGTGTTGATGCATTAGGCAAGCCTTTATTGGTAATACTATCAACAATTCTTTCTTGTAGTTGAAAGCTTTCCTGAGCAATGGTTTTAGAGGCAAAAAAAATAATTGCAATAACAGAAAAAATCCGAAACACTTGCTACATAAAAGCTAATTTATTAAAGGTAAATACAGTCACAAAATGTAGCTTTATAAAGAAAAATACGTTTCAATTGGTATCTTTTTGTGAGGTTTTCATAACAAACCTAATATAGTTTCTTGAATTAGATGTAACATTATTAAATGTAATAATTGTAATAAAAAAGAAGCAAGTAGTCTTATCATCTTCTTGCTTCTTTTACAAAAATGTACACTTTGTATTTGATGAAAATAATTACTTCAGATTCTCTAACATATCTAATGTAAGTTTTTCTAAATCATAAGCAGCCTTCCAACCCCAATCTCTATTTGCAACACTATCATCAATGCTTTGAGGCCAACTATCTGCAATATTTTGACGATAATCAGGAGCATACCCCATTGTAAATTCTGGAATATGTTTTTGGATAGCTTTTGAAATTTCTTTCGGCGAAAAACTTAATCCAGAAATATTATAAGATGTTCTTACAGAAATTTTTGAGGCATCAGATTCCATTAAACCAATTGTAGCTTGTATAGCATCTGGCATATACATCATAGGCAAATAGGTATCTTCTTTTAAAAAACATTTGTAATGCTTATGTTCAATTGCTTCATGAAAAATTTCAATAGCATAATCAGTTGTTCCACCACCTGGTGCTGATTTGTAACTAATTAAACCTGGATAACGTAAACTTCTTACATCAACTCCGTATCGTTGATGATAATAATTACACCAAAACTCACCTGCATATTTGCTAATTCCATAAACAGTTATAGGCTCTATAACTGTTTGCTGTGGACAATTTTGTTTGGGAGAAGTTGGTCCAAAAACGGCAATAGAAGATGGCCAATATACTTTTCGTAATTTTTCTTCTCTAGCTATGTCTAAAACGTTTAATAGTCCTTGCATATTTAAATTCCATGCAAGGTTTGGATTCTTTTCTCCAGTAGCAGATAAAATAGCTGCCAATAAATAAATTTGAGTAATGTTTTGCCGAATTACTTGCACATGCAACATTTCTTTATTCATTACATCTAAACTTACATAAGGACCAGAACCTTTTAGTAGT
>JBMLQZ010000489.1:0-1999 GCA_049241285.1 Chitinophagaceae bacterium
GGTTCGTACATTATTCATAATATTTTAAACGAAGCCTCTTGGATTATTACAACCAGATTAGAATATGTTTCGTTATGCTTATCAATATACTTTTTAATTTTATACATACGATATCAATATCCTAAAGACAGTCCTAGAATATTAATGCATATTTCTGGCTTATTCAGTTTAGCATTTTTCTTCATTGTATTATTTACAGATTCTATTTTTTACACAAGCCTAATCAATTACTATTTAGTTGTAATGTTTTTTAATGTAGTAATAGGTATTTATGTATACCTTAAAGCATTCATAAACAAAAGAGAGGGGGCCATTTATTCACTATTAAGCATTGTAGTTATTTTAACCGTATTTACAATTATTAATCTTGCATACTTTAGAATTATTGAACCTCAACAAGTATTAATTTCTTTAGGATATATGCTTTTCTTATTTCTGCAAGCATTAATTCTAGCTTTTAGATTTTCTTTCAAGTTACAACAAGCCAAGAGCTTAGCTGAAGAAGGATTAAAAGTAAAAACAGAATTTTTATCAACCATGAGCCATGAAATAAGAACACCTTTAAACAGTGTTATTGGCTTATCGCACTTACTATTAAAAAATGAACCGAGAAAAGATCAAGTTAAAGAGTTAGAAACACTTTTGTTTTCTGCAAATAATTTATTGAGCATTGTAAATGATATTCTCGACTTTAATAAAATTGAAGCTGGTAAATTAAACTTCGAAAGAATTGAAATGGATATAAAGGCCATTGCTAATAACATAGTTAATGGAATGAAAATTTCTGCCGAAGACAAAGGAATTGATTTACGCTTAATGATAGATGAAGCCATTCAAAATCAACGCTTAGTGGGTGATCCTACAAGAATTACACAAGTTGTAGCCAACTTACTCAATAATGCCATTAAGTTTACTAATGAAGGATATGTTTCTTTAGAATTAAAATTAGTGAATCAAACTGTACAGAATGTAGATATTACCTTTATTGTAGAAGATACAGGTATTGGAATTCCTGCAGATAAACAATCAGCAATATTTAATCGATTTACCCAGGCAGATTCATCAACTTCAAGACAATTTGGAGGAACTGGTTTAGGTTTAGCAATCAGTAAAAAAATAGTTGAAGCACAAAATAGTAGTATTAAATTAGAAAGTGAACTGGGCAAAGGTTCTCGTTTTTCATTTACCTTACGTTTCCCTTATGTTGCTGATAAAAAAGAGGATATAATAACTATTGCTCATGAAGTAGTTCAAAGTAAAAATGCTATTAAGCCCCTTAGTAACGTACATATTTTATTAGTAGAAGATAACTTAATAAACATATTTGTAGCACAGAGTTTTTTGGTTAAATGGGGAGCTTTAATTGATGTAGCAAAAAACGGACAAGAGGCATTAGATATTTTAGATGTTCAAAAACATCAAATAGTTTTAATGGATTTACACATGCCAATTATGGATGGTTATGAAGCAACTAAAAAAATGAGGGCTAATGGTGTATCAATACCTATTATTGCACTTACAGCAAGTTTACCAAAAGAAGTAGAACATGAGGTGAGAGATTTAGGAATATCAGATATTGTTGTAAAACCATTTGTACCAGATGATTTGTTTAGAGTATTATTATTGCATCTACAAAAGCAATAGTACACAGTATAAAAGGCATTTTTTACCAAAATAAATATCGTTTTTGAAAACAGAATCTATTAGTTTAAATAAGTTTATTAGCGATACCGGCTACTGTTCTAGACGAGAGGCCGATAGATTAATTGAGGCAGGAAGGGTATTGTTAAACGACGAAATTGCCCAATTAGGTAATAGATATACAGTTGGAGATACAGTTGAAGTTGATGGAAGCATTATAACCAATGAAGTAAAAAAGAAAGACAAACGTATTTATATAGCTTTTCACAAACCTGTAGGTATTATTTCTACTACCGATGAAAATATTAAAGGCAATATCATCTCGTATCTTAATTATCCAAAACGAATTTTTCCTATT
>JBMLQZ010000490.1:0-2096 GCA_049241285.1 Chitinophagaceae bacterium
ATGTTAACATTGTTGCTTCTGCTGCAACTGGAACAATTAACTTAGATGTTGATATTAGCAAGCTTTAAATAAAATAGCGATTTCCAGTTACATTTATTGCGCCAATCTTGTATTTTTTGGGAACTTTTTGCGTAAATAAGTTTACCAAATCTGCATCAATATTGGTAATAGTAGTATCTGTTTCTTGGGCATTTACAAAACAACCTAAACTTAAAAAAAGGGCCGTAAAACATAAAAATTTGTACACTTGCTGCATCCGGTTTTAATTTGTTAGTGGTAAGGTTTCTTTACCTATTTATAGCCAAAAAATCAAAAATATAAAAGTCTTTGCTACAGTAAAATAGGCAAATTAAGGGGTTTATTTAAAAGTGTTTGTTAAATAAGCGATTCAATAATATTGCTAATAACTAGATGGAAGAAGTGGTAGCTTTAATTTGTTTACCAGTTTTGCCAAAACGGCGTTCTCTATTTTGAAAATCAATAATTGCTTCATACAGGTTTTCTTTTCTAAAATCTGGCCATCTAGTATTGGTAAAATATAATTCGGCATAAGCCAATTGGTATAATAAAAAGTTGCTAATTCTATATTCACCACTTGTTCTAATCATCAATTCTGGATCGGGTAAATTACTGGTACTTAAATATTGCTGTAATGTGTCTTGGTTAATATTATTTGCATCTATTTTACCAGCAGCTACATCTACACCAATATTTTTTACTGCATTTACCAACTCCCACCTACTGCTATAACTCAACGCCATTACTAAGTTTAATCCGGTGTTTTGGCTAGTCATTTCTAATGCTTCTTTCAATTCGTTAAATGCAAATTCAGGAAGCATATTCATATCACCAATTACGTGTAAACGAATATTGTTTTTGTTTAAAATGGGCACCTCTTTGCGTATAGTATCTACTAATAAAGTCATCAGCCCATCTACTTCATTTTGAGGTCTATCCCAATTTTCGGTACTAAATGCATACAAAGTCAAATAACCAACGCCTAATTCTGCACAACCTTCTACAATATCACGTACACTTTCTACACCATGAAAATGGCCATACAATCTTTCCTGACCTTTTTCTTCGGCCCAACGTCCATTTCCATCCATTATAATGGCAATATGTTTGGGTAATCTACTAATATCTATTTGTTCTAACAAGGGCAACATGGTTGTTTAGCTGCTTTTAATTGGCTGCAAAAGTAAAGAAACCATTGGGTTCGGTGGTTTTTTTTACAATTCAGCGGTTTTCTAGGAAATTTTAACCCAATTTCAGAAAAAAATATCATCATACAAGTGGTAAATAGCATATTTGGGCAAACATCTTACTATACATTTGCACCGTATGCAAGCCAATATTATTCATATAGCTAAAAGCAGCATTGAAACACAAGCTAAATCGGTGGCAGATTTGGTTCAGTATATTAATGCAGATTTTGAGAAAACTGTTCAATTAATTGCTCAACGAAAAGGTAGATTGGTAATTTCTGGTATTGGCAAAAGTGCCATTGTTGCACAAAAAATTGTAGCAACGTTAAATTCTACAGGCACTCCTTCTTTATTTATGCATGCTGCCGATGCCATTCATGGCGATTTGGGAATGATTTTAGAAAACGATATTGTGCTACTAATTAGTAAAAGTGGCGAAAGCCCAGAAATAAAAGCGTTGGTGCCGGTAATCAAAAGTTTTAAAAACACCATCATTGCCATGGTAGGAAATACCGATAGTTTTTTAGCAAAAAACGCTCATTTGGTATTAAATACAACGGTTGAAAAAGAAGCTTGTCCCAACAATTTAGCTCCTACAAGTAGTACAACAGCACAATTAGTAATGGGAGATGCCATTGCTGTTTGCCTAATGGAAATGATGGGTTTCTCAGGAAGCGATTTTGCTAAATTTCATCCTGGTGGCAATTTGGGTAAGCGGTTGTTTTTACGAGTAAAAGATATTGTTCTGCAAAATCCCATTCCTAAAGTATTACCTACCGCAACTTTAAAAGAAGTAATTGTAGAAATTACCGAAAAAAGGCTAGGAGTAACCGCTGTTGTAAACAACTCAAATGAAATTTTAGGTATTATTACCGATGGAGATTTGAG
>JBMLQZ010000491.1:0-5535 GCA_049241285.1 Chitinophagaceae bacterium
CTTGAATAGCACTATTTGTCACTACAGATCTTCCAACTATTTTAGTAGTAATAATAATTGGTTCAGATACAATTCTCCCAAAAGATTCAATGGTATAATTTTGCACCAATTGGTTACTAGAAAAATTTTCTCCAACCCATTCCTTTCCACTATTTAAAAGGTTTACTGCATCAATTTCATGATGAAAAAAATCATCGTAGCTACTAATAGTTTCTACAGCAACTGCATTATTTATTTTTTGCAAAACCCTTTTTCCTAACCCACCAGCTGAAATAAAGTAATAAGATGTGTCTGAGTATAAATTCTTTTTATAATAAAATGTTCTATTTAAGCTGTCAAAAATTTGTTCACTAGTTTCTGTGCCATAAAATAGAAAATAATCATTCTTATTAAAAATTCCATCTCCATCATCAACTATTTCTATGGCATTTTCAATCAAATCATCTACATATAAGTCATTATTTGCCTCAGATAACATCCTACCTCCATTTCCGTAAAGTCGAATTGCATTTGAAGGAATGTTGCTTCCAAATCCATTAGCTATCAAGAAAGAAGCGTCTACTTTATACAAACCAGATTGTGTAACACCAATTTTAATCCAATTACCTGTTGCTAATACAGAATTCTGCGTATAACTACGTTGAGCGAACAAATTATTCGACATTAATATAATAATAAATATATAATTACGCACCCAAAGCATAGCTAAATTCCAATTATTCTTTCAAATGTAATACAACAACAAAGTGTAATTCGATTAATGTTTAGGAATAATTTCAGATTTGTTCAAAATTAAGTTCTAGAAAAAGTAAGATTGTTTATGTGGAAATTTCTTTACAAATACAGATAATCAAAGACAAAATCACCTATAAAAAGGCAATTTTGTACCGTTTTTTAGAATATTAAGTTTTTACTAACATGACTATGATATGGTAAAATTGCAAATTTTACACCTAAATCTACTATATTCGCATTGAAGATAATTATACCCACTATTATTTATTCTTAGAATTTAAAGTACAACTTATGCAAATGCGAACAGGTGTAACAAACGCTGTGTTATTATTAGCCTTGATAGGAGGCTTATCTTCATGTAGTTCTTTCAAAAAAAAGAAGGAAGCTTCTACTGCAACTGGTATGATTTACAACGATAAAACCCAAGGTGGTTTTTATGTTGCAAAACCAAAAGATATTAAAACCGCTCCAGGATTAGTATTTGTTCAAGGTGGAACATTTACAATGGGTGCAACGCAAGAAGATGTAATGGGAGATTGGAATAATATTCCAAGAAGAGTAACTGTTAACTCATTTTTTATTGATAGAACTGAAGTTGCAAACGTACACTACAGAGAATATTTGTATTGGCTAGAAAATGTGTTTAGTGACCCTCAATATGAAAAAGTATTACAAGGTGCCGTACCCGATAGCTTAGTTTGGAGAAGCGAATTAGCATATAATGAACCGTATGTAGAATATTATTTCCGTCATCCTTCTTACAATTACTACCCAGTTGTTGGTGTTACTTGGAAACAAGCAACTGATTATTGTATATGGAGAACAGACCGTGTAAATGAGTTAGAATTGATGAAAAGTGGTTACATCAATAAAAATAGCTACAAAACTCAAATGAATGGCGGTGGTCAAGAGAACTTTAGCACAAAAAGCTATTTAATGGGTGAATATCAGGTTCAGCCTGGTAAACTTGCTACATCAAAAAGTAATCCTTTAAAAGATGCACAAGGTAGACCAAGAACCCAAGTTAGATTTGATGATGGTTTAATGTTTGGAGATTATAGATTACCAACTGAAGCAGAATGGGAATATGCTGCTTATGGTTATGTAATGGAAAACCCAATGAGAAAACCTTCTCCAAAACAAAGAGGTGAGGAAGTAATTGCTAACAAGCAAATTTATTCTTGGAGAAATGATGGATTTGATAATTTACGTTCTACAAGAGAAGGTGGTTACCAAGGAGCATTCTTAGCCAACTTTAAACGTGGAAGTGGTGATAATATGGGTGTTGCAGGTGGTTTAAATGATAATGCAGCAATAACAGCAGATGTATATTCTTTTATTCCAAACGGATATGGATTGCATAATATGAGTGGAAATGTAAGTGAGTGGGTAGCAGACGTTTACAGACCTTTAACTAGCATTGAAGCTGATGATTTTAACCCATTCCGTGGTAATGTATTTAAAAAGGTAGACATGTCTGGTGGACAAGGAAATTTAAGAGATAGTTTAGGTAGAATAAAAATGATACCTGAGTCAGATTCTGCATTAAAAGCTAGAAGAAACTATCAAAGAGCTTTTGCAATTGATCATTTAGATGGTGATAGCGTAAGCCAAGTAAATTATGGTTATGGCGTTACTACTTTAATTTCAGATAAATCAAGAGTTATTAAAGGCGGAAGCTGGAATGATAGACCTTATTGGTTAAGCCCTGGAACAAGAAGATTTTTAGAGGAAGACCAAAGCAGTAGTACTGTTGGTTTCCGCTGTGCAATGACACATATGGGTGCACCAGAGGGACTAAAAGCAAAAACTAGAACAGGTAATAATTTCCCTTCTAGAAAATCAAGAAGATAAGGACAGATAAATACAATCGTTTTATTGAAAGATAAAACAAATCAAAAAAGGGAAAACGCCTCACAAATAAGTGGGGCGTTTTCTTTTATACAATTCTTGAATATTAATATCATTATCGAATCATATCTTTTCATTTATTTGTATAAAAAAGAAAGTGACAATTTCAGAATTATATTCCCTTTATCAGAAGTATCCATCTCTTAAAACAGATACTAGAAAATTGCAAAAAAATGATATCTTTTTTGCGTTAAAAGGTCCAAATTTCAATGGAAACAACTATGCAATAACAGCACTTGAAGCAGGAGCATCTTACGCTGTTATTGATGAACCAATTGATGAGACAAACAATCGACTAATTCTTGTAGAAAATGTATTAGAAACATTACAAGCACTTGCAAAATTTCATAGACAACAATTTTCAATTCCATTTATTGCAATAACTGGAAGTAATGGAAAAACAACAACTAAGGAACTTGTAAGTACGGTTCTATCAACCCATTATAAAACATATACCACACAAGGAAACTTAAATAATCATATAGGTGTACCACTAACAATTTTAAGTATAGCTACAAATGCAGAAATGGCAGTGATTGAAATGGGTGCCAACCATCAAAAAGAGATTGCTAGCTATTGTGAATATACATTACCCAATTATGGATTAATAACCAACTGTGGTAAGGCACATCTAGAAGGTTTTGGTGGTGTTGAAGGTGTAAAAAAAGGAAAAGGTGAATTATACGATTTTTTAAGAAATATAAATGGATCAGCCTTTGTTTATTGGGATTACGATTATTTACAAACAATGAGCAAAGGAATTAACAACATTATAAAATATAGTTCTAAAGAAGGTGTGGGCATTCAAGGATCTTGTATAAAAAGTGAGCCTTTTTTAGAAGTTTCTATCACAAACAACGAAACTTTAAAAAACATTCAAACACAACTTGTGGGTGAATATAATTTGTCCAACGTTTTGTGTGCAGTAACAATTGGCTTATTTTTTAATGTTCCTGAACAAAAAATTAAAGCAGCAATTGAAAACTATGCACCATCTAACAGTAGGTCTCAACTAATTAAAAAAGGGAGCAACACGATTGTTTTAGATGCCTACAATGCTAATCCTACAAGTATGAAGGCGGCTATTGAAAACTTTGCTAATCTGAATGAAAAAGATAAAATATTAATGCTTGGAGGAATGATGGAATTGGGTGAAGATAGCATTGAAGAACATACAGCTATTATTAAATTGATTCAACAATTTAACTGGCATACAGTAGTATTAGTTGGTGGAGATTTTGAAAAAATTTCACATCCATTTATCTATTTTCCAAATGCTTTAGAGGCAAATACATGGTTTAAAGCACAACTTTTTGAAAATAAGCATTTTTTAATCAAAGGATCTAGAAGCATGCAGATGGAGAAAATGTTGTTGTGATAAGCGTAATTCTACTTTTGTTACCAAATCAAAGCATGTCTACCTATACCTTTACATCGAATTAAATCATTCGATATGAAAGGTAAAAAGTCATATATAGGTAGTTTGTTGCACAATAAATGTCCACGATGCAGAGAAGGAAACTTATTTATTTCGAATAACGCATACAATTTAAAGCACGGCAATAATGTAAAAATGCATGAACACTGTACTGTTTGCAACCAAGAAACCGAAATTGAAGTTGGCTTTTATTACGGAACTAGCTATGTAAGTTATGCACTTACTGTAGCATTCTCTGGAATTTCATTTGCATTATGGTTTGTATTGATTGGTTTTGCTTTAGATGACAACCGTTTATTTTGGTGGTTGGGTATTAATGCAGCTATTCTTTTACTGATGCAGCCCCTGTTTATGCGGTTAAGTAGAACTATTTGGATTAGTTGGTTTGTAAAGTATGATAAAGATTGGAAAAATCATTTACCGAAAAAATCTGAAAGAGTTGTTCCTGAACACATGGGAAATTGGTAAGACTACCTTTTTTCAAACTATTTTACTATTTGGTTGTAATAAACTGCAAACTCAATTTATTTTGGAACCAGAAGTAGCCGCTTTCTTAAAACGAATAATTACCACCCTATTTCTTTCTTTATTCTGGATGTGTATAAGTTCTACGGCTGGTATTATGTTTGGTTATGCATTCGTAGAATCTTCCATAAAAATTGGAAATATTATCTTTTACATTTGGCTATGTTTTAGTTTACCCACATTACTCTGGTATATTAGAAAAATATGGTCTAAGAAAATTGAGTTCGACAGATAACCTTTGTTTTATTTATAATTGAATTTCACCTTTTTTTATCTTAAAAAATAAACGCTCTGTAAAAACAGAGCGTTGGTTCTAATGTATATTCAAAGAATATCCGAAAAAAAGTTACAATTAACTACAGCCCATACTGTTACCACAGTTTAAGCATTTATAACAAGTGCCACTACGTATAGTTATATGGCCACAAGTGTTGCAACTAGGAGAATCGCTTTGCATACTTTTTGCAGCTGCATTTACAGCATCTAAACTATAATCTGACTTTACTGATGTGGTAGTTTTCTGCATTTTTTGTGGTTGAAGATTTGTAACAGAAACATTTGCAGTAACTCTTATATTGCTTAAAGAAGGTTGCCCAATAAAGCTTACATCGCCATCTGTATCATCACCTAAATTTTCTATTTCTGGCTTATTTAAAACATGAACCAAATCTGTTCTATCTAAATAATCGAAAGCAAGTGCTCTGAAAATGAAATCAACCAATGAAGTAGTTGTTTTGATATTTGGATGATCAACCATACCTGCAGGTTCAAATTTTGTAAATACAAATTTTTCTACAAACTCTTCTAATGGAACACCGTATTGTAACCCTACAGAAACCGATATTGCAAAACAGTTCATTAAACTACGAAGTGTTGACCCCTCTTTCGCTAAATCAATGAAAATTTCTCCGAGTGTTCCATCAGCA
>JBMLQZ010000492.1:0-2265 GCA_049241285.1 Chitinophagaceae bacterium
TACAAGTGCTTCAAATAAGTATACTGTAGATATTTCAGGCTCTGTAAGTGGTTGGAAGTTTTTTAAAAATGTAATGTCATCAGGAGGTGTTTTAGGTGGCGTAAAATCTGTAGTTTCTTTAAATAACGTTGGTAAGTATATGAATATATTTACACCATCTGGTGTAAGCAGAGAATATGCATCGGCAATAGCCCCTGAAACTGATGGAGCCGAACATGGCTATGGTACTAAACCAACAAGAGTGCTCACTATGCGTCAATACGGAGAAGCTTGGAATAAACCATTTGTAAACGCTTTTGAACCTACAACTTCTACCACTTCTACCATACAGTCAATAGAGCATATACTAAATGGAAGCAAAAATGTAGGTGCAAAAGTAGTATCAATAGTAAATGGAGAAAGCATTACAGATTATATTATTTCTCATGAAGACAATACAAGTACCTATACAGATGCAGCCTTAAATTTTTCGTTTACTGGAAGATTTGGAATACTTAGATTAATACAAAAGAACAACGTTACACAATCTAATTTATACATTGGTGAAGGCGTAAGTATGACGTATCAAAATAGAAGTTTAAATGCAAATTCAGATGATAATGGTTTTTTAAATGCTGAAGCTTTACCAGTGCAATTAGTGCATTTTAGTGCAAAAGCAAATTCAAACAATGTTCAATTAGCTTGGGAAACTGCACTAGAAATAAATAATAAAAACTTCACTGTTTATCATTCAATAGACGGTATTCACTTTAATGAAATTGCAGAAATTCCTTCAAAAAATCAACCTTCAACATATCAATTCATACATACCAATCCTTCCAACAAAACAAATTATTACAAACTAATTCAAGCTGATAATGATGGAAGAAAATCTGACTTAGGATTAAGGCTAGTAAATTTTCAATCAGGAAATCAAAAAACAATTTTTATTTATCCTAATCCAGTTCAAGGAGTAGTGAATATTAACTACTATAGCAATGCTGCTGATAAACTATTGGTACAAATTTTTGATATAACTGGTAAAGTAATTCAAGAAACCACTATTCCTGTTTTTCAAGATAAAAATCAATATAGTTTGCCACTCAATAAACAAATTATTGCAGGTATGTATTTAATGAAAATTACATCAAAAAATGCAAGCTTTTCGGAACGTTTATTGGTAAAATAATTGCGTAAAATGTTTAATTTCTCAGGATAGTTCAGGATGCATAAGCATCTTTTAATACCTAGTTTTATTTCTGATTATAAATTGTACACAACTTTCATTTATAAGTAATATTTATTGCTAGAAGTTAGTATAATTCAAAACCTAATTAACCAACATAAATTATGAAAAAACGATTACTTGCCCTCTTGTCTATTATTGCAGTTAGTACAAAATCAAATGCTCAACTGTTTACGCAAAATTTTGAAACCGCTACAACTGTTGCTGATTACATTAGTGCCTCAGCACCAAACTCAGGCCAGTTTAGTAGCATTTCTAATAACACTACCGGTTTAGCTACCTCAATTACGAATGGTGGATTAAGAATTGTAAGATCTGCAACTGGAGGTATTTATATTTATCGAAATTTTGCTTTTACAACATCTCCCACTTTTGTACAACTAAAATTCGATTTTACATTAAGTGCTAACGATATTAATAAAACTGGCTTATTTAATGTAATGTTTGGAAATGCATTTACGAATACCTTAAATGGTCCAAATGCTACACATGCATCAAGTTACATAAGTAGAATTGGGATAAACACTGGTACTGTTGCTGGTGACTTTAGAATTGGAACAATTGATGCGATACCAACGGCAATTACTTCTGGTGTTTATACTGGAACACAAACTATCACCTACATTTTGAATAAATCTGATATGCAAAGAAGCTACACCGCTCCAAATTCAGCATCAGAAGATTTGGCTAAAGATGCAGTTGATGTTTGGATAGGAACCACAAGAATCATTAATGATTATCCATTGATAAATATGCAAAGTGCAACCAATCCGGTTGCTCTTGACATAAATGGATTTAAAATACAAGCAGCAACAACCAGTGGTTTGGGAACATTTGACTTTGATAATATTAGCTTTACCGATTTATTAGGCACTGCTGTTCTTCCTGTTAATTTATCTGCTTTTACGGGTAAAGCTGTTAGCAATGGCGTTCAATTAAATTGGTCAACCACTGAAGAAATCAATAATAGCCATTTTGAAGTTTTAAGATCTAGCAATGGCATCAACTTCAACAGTATAGGAACTATCAAAGGTAAAAAT
>JBMLQZ010000493.1:0-2436 GCA_049241285.1 Chitinophagaceae bacterium
CTGGAGAAGAAACAATATAAGTAGCATTTGTAATTACCATTTTACAAAGATATAGGCATATGATGGTGATTGAATACTTGAATTAATAAGCTTTGAATTTCATACACATCAACATCATAAACATTTATTGAGTTAACTGCTTGAATTCTGCATTGGTAACTTGTAACAATCCTACTTTAGGCAATCGTTCTGTAAGCTTTCTCCAATTAGGATTTTTTAGATATATCTTTTGTAGCATCAAAGCAGATTTATTTATTTCATGGTTATTTGCAAGTGCAATAGCTGTCCAATATTGCATTTCAAGATTTCCTGGAAACAACTTCATGGCATTGTTATAACACTTCATTGCTAATTCCATATCATTCTTTTCAATTGCCAAATCACCCTTATTCATGTATTCATATGCAAGGTGAATAGTGTATAATCGCCTTAATTCCTTTAGAGGAAATGCATGATCATCTACCCGTAAATCAACTTTTTTATTATTCCATGATTCTGTAATACTTCCATCTGCAACTACAATAGCTGCCGATTGCTTACCTCGAATATCACCTCCAACAAATTCGGCTGCTTCTAATACTAATAACACTCTCTCAGCTAATGGTTTGCCCACAGATTTTATAAATGCCTGTTGCATAGCACTCACAATCTTTTCATTCAACATCATGTTACTTTGAACACTAAATCCATTGCCTACAAAATGATTTGCAAAATCTATACATTTATTACCTGTATGTGCAGCTACATTACCATAGTTATCAACAATAGCTACTTGCCTTACATCTTTAGCTGCATCTATTTTTAGCAAACTATCTAATGCTTGTTTAGCCGTTAACCCTTTTTTAAGAAGTGCTATGGCATTGGGGCCATAACTTTTATCTACAAATGATTGTGTAGCAACAGCTCCAACACCAGCCTCAATCCAAGGCACAGCAGTACCTACACTAAACCAATGGCTTTGTACGCCAACAGCTAATTCACCCGTAATACTATCTTTTGCTACAATTGAATACGTATGTACCAATGGTTCATTGGATTTATACACTTGAGCTTGTAGGTATGAAATAGAACATATTAGCAATAAAAAGGTGAAAAACTTCATAGAAGTAAAAATTTATCAATAAAAAACTCCGCAAAAAGCGGAGTTGAAAATACAAATATGTGTAACAGATTATGAAATTAATTGTTGAATAGCTGCAATAACTTGTTGTAAACTACTAGCATCTTGTCCACCTGCTGTTGCTAACGTTTTTTGTCCACCACCACCACCTTTAATTAAAGGTGCAACCTTTTCCTTTATTATTTTACTTGCATCTAAACCTAAACTAGTTTGTAAAGTTTCATCTATAGAAATCGCTACAAATGCCTTCCCTTCTACTGAAGCAACCAAAACAATCAATGTATCTGGAAGAACAGCTTTTATATCAACACATAATTTTTTTAGTGCATCGCCGTTACTTACTGCTACTTGCTCACCTATGAATTGAACACCATTTATGGTTTTTATTTTTTGAACCAATTCTTGTTTTAAAAGCTGTAATTGCTTTGCTTCTAATCCCTCAATTTTCTTTTTTAAATCTCTATTTTCAATTAAAAAATGATCTACAACCTTCATTAATTCTTTAGGATTATTAAAGGCCTGTTTTACTTGGTTCAATTGCTGCAATTGTTCATTGATAAATGATTCAGCTGACTTACCACTTACAGCTTCAATTCTTCTTACACCTGCTGCTACTGCTGATTCATGTATAATTTTAAAGAACCCTAATTCACCTGTACTAGCTACATGAGTGCCACCACAAAGTTCTACTGAATAAGTAGGATCTATGATAACCACTCTTACAGTATCGCCATACTTTTCTCCAAACAAAGCCATTGCACCCATTTGAATGGCAGATTCCTTATCCATTTCTTTGATTATGATTGGAATATTGGCTCTAACTTTTTCATTTACGATAGATTCTATAGCTGCAATTTCAGCATCGGTAACTTTACTAAAATGTGAGAAATCAAATCGTAATTGCTCATCATTTACCAAACTACCTTTTTGTGCCACATGAACACCTAATACTTGTCTTAAAGCAGCATGTAATAAGTGTGTAGCAGTATGATTTGATGCAGTAGATAAACGCAACTGTGTATTCACTTTTGCTACAACAGACTCATGTATATCTGTTGGAATATTTTCAGTAAAATGAATGATGAGGTTATTTTCTTTTTTAGTATCAATAACATCGATAATTGTAGCACCAAAAACAAGCTGTCCTTTATCGCCTACTTGTCCACCACTTTCTGCATAAAATGGGGTTTTATTTAATACTATTTGATATCCTTCTTTTCCTCTTGCTTTTACTTTACGATATTTAACAACCTTCGCTATTGTTTCTAATTCATGATAACCGCTAAATACAGATTGTTCATCGTTTAAAATTACCC
>JBMLQZ010000494.1:0-6481 GCA_049241285.1 Chitinophagaceae bacterium
AAAAAACTTACTCTTCAATTTAATCATAATGAGTTGCCAAAAATTGCCATGCTTAGTTTTTTTGACACATATGGAAAGTTAGTACAGTGTAAAAAAATACAACTTAATAAAGGCAATAATCTCTTAGAAACCAATACAGCAATATTGACTGTTGGTATGTATCATATACAATTACAGGTAGAGAATTATACCTATCATACGTCAATAACCATCAGCAAATAGGTATATGAGACGTAGGTTGACGACATTGGTGCTTATAGGTATCTTGTTGAGCCATTTTGTATGGGCACAGCAAAACCATGCAATAGAAAATGAATACCAGTTTCATACTCTGGTACCATATAAAAATTCTAAAGACGAAAGCAAGCAAGTGACTGCTTACTTATGGATTCCTAACCAATGTAATAAAGTGCAGGGTGTTATCATCGCAGCACAAAATGTGCTGGAGCAATGGCTGTTGGAGCATCCTCTGGTTCGTAAAGCTTGTGCCAAAAGTAACCTTGCTATTGTATGGAGTTGCCCAAGTTTTTTTGTAGATGGTAAAACGCATTATCCAGAAATCAATGTGCCCACCATTCAAAGAATTTTGGATTCATTGGCTTTTATTTCTGGATATGAAGAATTGAAAAGAGTACCTTGGTTGCCCATTGGTCATTCTGGTACCAACAATTTAGTTGCTGCATTGATAGATAGTGTTCCCAATAAATTAATTGCTGGCATTAAAATGAAAGGAGGTCCAGGCTTTAGTAATGCTTCTGTTCCTGTAATGTGCAATGCAGGCGAATATTTTGAATGGAATCAACACAAGGAAGATTTGGTAAACCCTAAAACCAATATACCCAATTATAAAAATGTGTTAAGTGAAAGGAAGCAAAAGAATAATCCACTTACTTATTTCTTCGATCCCAATACGGGCCACTTTGAATGTAGTGAACAGCTCACTAAACTAGTAGCTGATTATATTGAAGCTGTTAGTAAAGCCAGATTAAATCCCAATAATGACACACTGTTAAATACTGTAGATTTGAATAAAGGCTGGGTAGCTGGTTTACCCTTACCTGGAGCTGTAAAACTAGAACCTACATTATATAAAAATGCTCTTGGCGATGAAAAATATTTTCCTTGGTATTTCACCAAACAACAAGCAACTGACGCAATACAGCTTTCATCGGTAAACTTTAATCGTAAACCACAAATAGCAGCTTTTGCCAATGACCAAGGTGAGCCTGTAGGATTTACTAGAGGCATAGTTTGGCCTATACCATATACCACTGTAGATGATGGTGTAACTTTTAACTTAAACGCCACTTTTTTAAAAGCGATACCCGATACTTTTTTACAAAAAGGAACACCACTTGGGCACAACAATAATCAGCCACAAATCATTTTGTTATGTGGCAATGCAAAACACATAAAAGGAAATACTTTTCAACTAACTCCAGAAAGAAGTTTTAAAGCAAGTGCTACGTATTTTATTATCAGACAAGAAGGAGATGCTAAATACAGAACCTGCATTGAACCAGGTCAATTGGTGGTTATGCCTAATGATAAAGGCTTGGTACAGCAAATTAATTTTACACCACTGAAAAATATTACTGCCACCACTAAGCAGATTCAACTACAGGCAACTTCTACATCGGGTATGCCAGTTAGTTTTTTTGTAAAAAGTGGCCCTGCAAAAATTGAAAACAATCACCTTATCATTAAAGCAATACCACCAAAAACAAAATTTCCTGTTAAAGTAACTGTGATTGCTTATCAATGGGGTAGAAGTAAAGAACCAGCAATTCAAACTACACAAGAGGTAGAAAGATTTTTTTACATCAAGAGATAAAAATATTTATGAAAAAATATTCTTTTTTGGTATTCATTTGTACGGCTTTAGTAATGGCTTTTACAATTGTACCTAAAGAAAAACCTATTTTGTATTTAATAGGAGATTCAACAGTAGATGATGGTTCAGGCAATAACGGACTATGGGGCTGGGGAAAATTTTTACACGAATTTATTGATACAAATAAGATGAGTATTAGAAATTATGCTCAAGGAGGAACTAGTGCAAGAACATTTTTTACAGGAGGTATATGGGATAAGAAAATTAATAAACGTGGTATGTGGGATACGGTTTCTATCAAAATGAAAAAAGGCGATTATTTACTAATTCAATTTGGATTAAATGATCAAGGTAGAATTGATGATACTGCAAGAGCAAGGGGAACATTAAAAGGAATTGGTGATACCGGTGTTACCATTTATAATGCAGTTACGAAGCAAATTGAAACAGTGCACAGCTTTGGTTGGTATTTAAGGCAGTTTATTCAACAAGCAAAAGTAAAAGGTGTTACGGTGATAATGTGTTCTTCTATCCCAAAAAATGAATGGAAAGAGGGTGAGCTGATTCGTGGAGAAAAAGGATTTGCTGATTGGGCATTGCAGGTTGCTGAGCAGGAAAAAGTTTGTTCTATTGATTTAAATAGTTTAGTTGCAGATGTATATGATAGAGATGGAATAGACATAGTAACCAATAAATATCATATTCCTACAGATAAAACACATACTACAAAAGATGGTGCACTTTTGAACGCATCTATAGTGGCACAAGGTTTATTAACATTGAAGAATTGTATGACAAACGATTTTATAAAAAAGCTTTTAAAAAACTAGCATTAGAATTATAATTACAAATACCTTTTCGATTTTCTAGTTTAATTTAAAAAATATTGATGATTTTTAAATTTTAAGTGATTGCATTTACGTAACCCATACATCAGCTATTCATTTATATAATGAGAAGTAACGCAAAGTTTAAGGAGTAATAATTTTAATTTAAAAAATTTGTGAGTCTTTTATTACGGGAGAACAATAATACATTTAATTCTAAGCAGCTTTACTCATATTTTTTTCGGTACTTAATAAGCTGCATAAAGTATTAATATTACAAGTGTGCGACGCAACAGGTGTTTAATAGTAGTACTACGGTTGGTATCAAACCACCAAAAAAGCCATCTAAATTGAATGGCTACTATGAAAACCCCTAATAAAACTAATTTCTATCTAAAATATCTGTTCCATCATATCCATTATTGCTTTTTAAATTCACAAAGCGATTTACTTCTTTATCTGTTGGTAATTTTTTTCTGTAAGCATCTATAAATAATCCCATTTTACTAATAGGCAAGGGCTTAAAATTTGGAAGGTCTTTAAAAATTTTACTATCTGGTTTTAGGTTAAAATTGTAGGCTTTCATATTTACAAAACCAGGGTCGCTATTATAAATAATATTGGTTCCATTAGTGATGGCAGTTGCTGCTGTATCTCTTGCTTTATCGGTTACAATTTTATATGTGATGGGTTGGGTGCAACTTACCATTACATTATTGTCAAGTACATTAGTAGTTGGGTTGCCTGTAGTAACTACTTCAATACCGTAATTACAATTAATGGTCATATTGTTGTAACAAGTAATGGTTTGTGGATTTTTAACCTGAGTTCCAATTTTATATAAAATACCAGTACCTCTTCTTTTTGGTGCTGAGTTTAAAGCAATTAAGTTGCCATATACTTTAATATCTCTATGGTCGTTATCAAAATATATTCCATCGCCTATTGAGCTGTTATGAATAAAATTGTAAGCAAATGTATGTCCACCCATTCTTTCGTATAAATCGTAACTATAAAACGCACCCATATCATCGCTAATTAAGCAGTAGTTAAATACTTCATTGTATTCAAATACATTATTCCAGCTACCATATAACACACCTACATGTGGACCATCATGTACCATATTATGAGCAATATATGCACCCACACAATTGTGATGTCCACCACCACCACCACCTGTAAAACCAGCATTAATGCCTGCTGCATAAATTTTTTGCAAATTGCTATAGTGGTGTATATGGTTGTTGATTACTTTAAATTCCGATGAAATTTTTGGAGTAGATTTTTCATCGCCACCACGTAACCAAACACCACCTGCACCTGTATAATAAATATCATTGCTTAAAACAGTATGGCCTTTACCGCTATCTACTACTATACCGTTTTTAGTAACATTTCTAATGGTACAACCTGCTATTAAGTTGTTTTCGCCTTTATAAATTCTAACACCATCATGAAGATTTTCTTCCAATATAAAATTCTTAAATGCTACATTATTGGTATTATTTAATTGTAGTAAGGGTGCTGCATTATCTGCAATACGCAAACTATTTTCTGTTATTTTTTTAGGTGGATAGAAGTATAGTTTTTTATCTTTAAAATCAATAGCCCATTCTCCTGGCATATCAATTTCTTCTAATAAATTCAACAAGTAATAAGGCTCTTTGCCATTGCCTTCTGGTCGGGTATATTTATTTCCAATGCCACCAGGTACAGGAACAGCAAGTGTAATAGTTTTGTTAGTGGTATCAATTTTAGCAACTCTTACTGCTTCGTTTTGCCAAGGAATTCGCCAATAACCTTTTAGCCAAACACCACGTTCCAAAGCAGTAACCCAATTTTTAGTTCTATCATCTCTGTATTCAAAAACACCTGGTCTTGGTGGACGTTGTTCTTTAGCACCATCTGCATAAAAATTTCTCCAATCTTCATTTTTGCTTTCTTGCCCACCACCATTTACAAGTACTTTTTTTATTGCCATATTTCCTACATTAGGATAACGGCTTAAAGGCATTCTTTCCCCATTGAAAAATAGTTCAATAATACCTCCATCATCATTAAAAATATCTTTAAAATGCTTAATATTTTTAATGTTTAATGCTGCTAAATCTAATGCTACAATACTATCTTTTAAATGTATTGGAATACGTTTTAATGTTGCTGCATCTGTAATTTTTTGTATTGTATTTACCGCAATGTTTGTAGAAGATCTAATAATAACTTGTTCATTTGGATAAGCAGCATAGGTAACAGGGTTACTTGCATTACCACCATCTTCATTTTGTAATACAAAAGAACTAGGTAAATTGTACGCCCCTTTTCGTACCCAAATATTTACAGGTCTTTTACCTACAAAAAGTTTGGCTGCTTCTTTAGCCTTTTCTAATGTAGCGAAAGGTTTTTCTAAAGAACCCGGATTTTTATCTTTACCAGAAGTGCTTACATAAAATGTTTGCGAATAGGAGATGGAGCTACTTAAACATAAAATAGATAATACAATTTTCTTCATTGCTTAAATCGTTAGGATGTATATAATTTATAAGTTAAAATAACATAGATAAATGTATCTATCCTTTAAATTACATGTCTAAGTTTTTGTAAATCACCGAAACCGGTTTCGATAAAAAAAGGTTTTAATGGTTGTATTTATAACTGAAATTGAGTGAATTTTATTTCACAATTAATTGCTGTATGAAAAGTTTGCTTACCCTTTTTACGTGTAAACTGTGTGCTGTACATAGAAATTCTGGTTTTATCAATTTTAAATTATTCTCGATTGTTTTTTTGCTAGTTCCCTTTATTACGATGGCACAAAAGCCTATCACAATTACTGGTACAGTAAAGGATGAGAAGGGAGATCCGATGGATGGGGTAAGTATAAGCATAAAAGGTACTTCAAAATCAACACTTACCAATTCTGAAGGTACCTATAAAATAGAAGTGCCAAACAAGAAAGTTTTCTTAGTATTTAGTTTTGTGGGTTATGCTACAACAGAAAGAGGGATTGGGGCAACCAATAAGCTAGATGTAAGTATGAAGTTAGAAGTTTCTTCTTTGAATGACGTTGTAGTAATAGGATATGGACAGGTAAGAAGAAAAGATTTAACAGGTTCGGTAGCTAAAGCTAGTGTAGAAGATATGCAAAAAGCCAATGTTACTTCTTTTGCCGATGCATTAGGAGGTAGAGTTGCCGGTGTAAGAGTAAGTTCTAACGATGGGCAACCTGGTGCAGCTCCACAAATTATTGTAAGAGGTAGTAGTGTTACACAAGATGCATCACCTTTATATGTAATTGATGGTTTTCCGATAGAAAACTTTGATTTAAACTCAATTAATCCAAATGATATAGAATCTTTAGAAATTTTGAAAGACGCTTCTTCTATTGCTATTTATGGAGCTAGAGGTGCAAATGGGGTAGTTATTATTTCTACAAAACGAGGAAAATCTGGTCCTACAAAAGTTACATATAATTTTTCAGCTGCTTTTCAACGTGAAACAAAACGAATGGAGTTGCTGAGTCCATACGAATTTGTAAAATTACAACTAGAGTTAGATAGCATTAGAAGTACACCAATATCACAAGTTAATCTTTTTAGAAACAGATATATTGACCCTGCTAAAGGTGTAGACTTAAATTATTACAGAAATGTAAGAGGCTTTGATTGGCAAGATTTAGTGTTACAAACTGGTATTTTACAAACACATAATGTAAGTATTAATGGTGGCAATAAAGATACTCGCTATACCATTTCAGGAAACTTTGTAAATCAGAAAGGTATCATTATCAATACTGGCATGAAGCGGTATGATGCAAGGT
>JBMLQZ010000494.1:6491-7178 GCA_049241285.1 Chitinophagaceae bacterium
GTTTACAGTAGATTCCAAATTAAACAATAATTTTAGAATAGGAACCACTGTTAGTTATGCCAATACATCCACATTTGGCACGTTACCATCAGCAAACCAAGGAGGTGGCGTAATTGCAAATATGTGGGGCTTTAGACCTGTAGACGTTTTAAATGGTCCTCCTTTAGAAGCTTCTGCTTTTGATAGTACAACTTTGGGCGACAATCCAAATACTACTTTTGTGCCTGATAATTTAGTGAATCCATTACAGCAAGCACAAAATGAATATAGAAAAAATACAACTACTACCATCATCATTAATGGATATGTAGAATATAGTTTTTTAAAAAATTTCAAGCTAAAAATATCTGGAGGATTTAACTCAACGCAGCCTACTTCTGAAGTTTTTTATAACTCAAAAACCTCTCAAGGAACTTTGCTTACCAACGCTCAAGGTACACCTCTTAATTTGAACGGAATTAATGCTCAATTAAATACACAAACAAATAGTAATTACATTAATGAAAATACTTTAACCTATAAAACAAAAATAGGTACAGATCATTCGATTGATGCATTGGCTGGCTTTACGTATCAATATGCACAAAACAGAGGTTCTGGTTTTAGAACAATCAATATTCCAAAAGCAATAGAATATTTAGGGATTAATAGTATTAGTTCTGGTCAGGCTGGAACTCCAGTAACAAG
>JBMLQZ010000495.1:0-2057 GCA_049241285.1 Chitinophagaceae bacterium
CATTTGCATTTTCTTTTAAAGAATCTGGAATTAAAGAGGCTTTGTATTGTTGTGACCATAACACAATTGGAGCTACAATTACACTTACCAATAAATACACATATTTTTTCATGTATGCCAGCTTTTACTTTGCTTTTTTAAATACTATTTGTTCTGCATGCTTTTTCACAACAAATCCATAAAAATCTCTCAATGTTGCATAATCCTCTGGGTTAAAAGTTGCCTTCTCTAATATCAACTTTGTTCTCATTTGAATAAACCCTTCATTGCTAGTTATAATGTATTCAAACATTCCTTCGTTATCATTCAACTTTACTCTTGCAGATTTTGGTAATTCATCTACAACATATCCAACAGGTATTTCCATATTAAATGTGTAGGTCATGTTTTCCTTATAATTCATTTCAACTGGATACATTCTTTCAGCAGATACAAATGGATTTTTTACAATTTGCTCACTTAACAAAGGGTTGAAATAAACAATGTCTTCATTGTTAAAATTGAGTTTTAAATCATACGTGATGCCAATTGGTTCTTCAAGTTGTTGAAGTGAATCGATATTAAAATTGGTCAATTGACATTCTGATGGATATGATTTTTTTAGTGACTGAATGTATTCTTCTTTTTTTCGAGTTGAAAAAAAATCTCTTACTTCATACGATTCATTGTTGCCACAATTTTTTGTGTAACTACCTAAAATTTCGCCTTTTTCACCATTACTAAAAAACAAAGAAATTCTTTTTGTTTCTTTTAATGAATCTGGATTTAGATTGACTATTAATGGCATTTTATCTATTATTCTAGCATCGCCATTATAACAATCTGAAACTAACTTTCCAAAACCTAAATGGTTATGAGAAGCATCTAAAACAAAACTTTCGTCTTGCAATTTAATTTTAGCTAGTACATAATTATACTCATTTAACAATGGCATGGCTGAATTTACTTTGCCATTATCTTTGGTACTTAAAATAACTGGACAAGCCTCAAAACCTTCATGTTTTAGCATGGCTACTAATAATAAATTAATATCTGCTACGTTTCCTGTTTTTGTTTGAAAAGTTTTTTTCAAAGGCTGAGATAACCACATAGCTTCATAATCAATACATTTATAATTATCTCGTACGTATGAATATATTTTTTTAATTTTTAACTTACTATCGGTTGGTTCTTTTATTTGTTTTAATTCATCATTCATCCAAGAATTGTTTTCAGTTAAGGGCAAACCAAAGTCAGGATCTTTCATTAAATCAACTACCGTTGAAAACCAATCTTTCAAAATTCTTCTCACATTATTTTCAGAATATCGAATTGAAATGGGTTGAAATGAAATTTTACTAAAGTAATTTTTGTAAGAAGAAACATATCCTTCTTCCTTAAATGCAGGAACATCTTTTATTGCCCAAAGCGAAAAACGAGCATCTCCTGAAAGATTATAAATATCTGATCTGCTATAAGCATTACCACCATTATCTAAAATGGTATATGATTTAAACAAAAGTTTACTGCTATCAATGGTATATTTTAAGAAGCCCTGTTTCATGGGCAAATAAGTAAACATGGGTGGAATAGTTACTTGGTATTGACTCCACAACACAGGGTATTTTCCTTGAAAATCCCAACCACGTAAATATCTGTAATAAGGAGATTTAATAGTATACTTATATTCAATAATACTTCCTTCTTTGATGTTAGGAAATGTAAATTTTCGAATAGAATATACTCTATTATACTTTTCTTTAAAAATAGACCCCTTATCTAATTTAGTTTCTACTATTTTACCATTCTCTAAATTATACGTAGTTGCCTCTATTTCATCTAACATTTCTTCTTCAATGGTAGATTGTCCTAAATAGATGGGAATTTTTATAGTAGCATCGTCAAAAGCATTTCTACTTTTTAATAAAATACGCTTTTGATGTTTAAATACAAGTGAAAAATCGCCATTATTATTGCCCTCAAAATCGGTACTACCAACATCGACCAGAACAACTGCATTCGCATTCTGGTCAACAACTGGAGAATTTACCGAAAAATCTTTAGCACTTATTTTTTCT
>JBMLQZ010000496.1:0-2436 GCA_049241285.1 Chitinophagaceae bacterium
AATTACTGATTGCATGTTGTTATAACAATAAGTAACGAAGTTAGTTGAACAAAATGCAGGAAGAAGGAAAAAAGAAAATTTTATGAGAAGAATAAGAGAAAAATAAAGAGGCTATACTTTTAAATATTGTTGCAAAGCTTTTACATACGCTTCAAAAGCAGCAATACCTATTTCGGTAATTTTACAAGTTGTTTGAGGATAATTGTCTACAAACTTTTTTTCAACATCTATATAATTCACCTCTTTTAGTTTTTGAACTTGTACAGACAAATTACCAGCTGTTGCACCAGTTTTTTCTTTAATAAACGTAAACTCAGCCTCCTTAACACTAATTAGTAAACTCATTATTGCTAAGCGAAGTTGTGAATGTAATATAGGATCAAGTTCTTTAAACATGTAAAGACCTTTTAGTTTTTAAATAACGCTTACGCAAAATAATACCTGGTATTAACCAATTACAAATACCTGCTAACCCACTTAATAAAGCATCGAAAACAGAACTAGTAAATAAAGAGGCTATAAATAAACCATAGCAAACAATTCCTCCAATAATCATTGGCTGAAACTTTTTAGCTAATCCTGTAACCAAGGTAGGAAATGCATATATAATCATTAATATAGAGCTAGCACTCAACACAAAAGGTTTCCAAGGTTTTATTTCACCGGTTATAGTATCTTTTTTTAGCAATTGAATATGGTCTTTTGCTAATAATTCAATACTAGCATTTGGCACCACATTCATGTAAAATATTACAGCAAAAATGCTAATACCATAAACTACCCAAACAGCATCTAACACTGTTTGTTCGTGGGTTTTAACAATTTTATTTTTCTGCTCTTTTACTGCAATAAATATTTGTGGTATTAATGCAAGAAATGTAAGACCCCAAACATCAAAGCCAATACTAAATTGCCAAGTATATTGGGCAAAACTCATAATACCGCAAAAACCAACAACAGCACCCCACAAAATAGCACTTGTACCATTTTCATGAAAATGACTGCCCTTCGCTTTTTGAATCATTTCTGTTATCAGCTTCAGGCTTTCTTGTTGCGACAATTGTTTTTCTGTTTCCATAATTAGCGTTTAGTAATACAAATACTTTATACTTGTTTATTGTATTGAATTCTCAATAAATGACCAGGTATAATATAGCTTGTAAGCAATGCTGTTGCAGCAATTAATAATTGAAATTCATAACTAAATTTTGAACAAATTGCTGCTAATATAAAGTTGATAATACTGCCATAAACCAAGGGTTTAAATTGAAGTAATTTGCCTGTAACAAAAGTACCTATTGCATACAAAAGAATATAATAACCAAAAGCATTTTGCCACCCATTTTTAGTTGTCATATTAATACACAACAATACTAAAAATGAGAATATTAAAGCAGTCCAAAGCATTTCATTGGCTTCATCCACAAACGTTTTTGTAGTAATTTTTTTAGATTGCTTTGAACCATAAATACCTGAAACAATTCCTCCAACAACTGTTAGCATCCATATGTAATAATGTTGTGGAACATGCATTTGAATAAGTACAAATTGCACTACACAACAACTAAATATTAACCAACCCCAAAACAAAAAATAAAAGCTATTATCTACGTAAGCATTTCTCGATTTTTCAATCATTGATTGAATAAGCTTTATACTTTCTTGCGGCGAAAAGGGAGTATCTTTTTCAGTCATATCAACATCATTTTATCAATGTGAAAAGGTACAAAGCAACAGTATCTGCTACTTTGTACCCAAAAAAGTTATTTACAAGCAGCCAACATTTTTTCTGCCATTTCTTTTCCCCAATTTGGATGGAATGGAGTGGCTGGTTGATAGGTTGCAAATAAAGCTACCGATTTTTCAAAAATGGGTTTTGCTACTGCTTTTCCACCGCCAAAATTTTCAGGCGTATTCATTACAGTCATTCCTTCTAAATAATAAATACGAGGATTATTTGCATCGGCTTTTTTGGCATTTGCAAGTGCAGCTGCAGCTAAAGGACCATAAGTTTGCCAACGAGCCATAGGGTCTACCATCATTTGTAAAATTGCAATTTGCTGTTCTAAACAATATAAGTCGGCATTTTTTTCAATTGCCATTGCTTTCGCCAATAAGTCTTTACATTTTTCAGCTATTTTATCTTTATCAGATTTAGGATCTGACATTGCTGTTTGATAGTTAATCATTGCTGCATAATAATATGGCAACCATTGTGTTTTTTCTGCATCGGCAACTCTTTCAAAAAAAGAAGCTGCTTCTGCCCTTTCAGTTACTGTTTTAGCATCTTTCATTTGTTGCATTCCTCTACCCATTGCTGCTTCAAACTTAGATTGTGCAGTTACTGTTATTGCAATACAAAGGCTAATAATACTGAGATTTTTTTTCATAATTCATTGTTTTTTTTGTGATGATATGTTGATTGTTTTAAGGATT
>JBMLQZ010000497.1:0-995 GCA_049241285.1 Chitinophagaceae bacterium
ATCCTACATCTTTCAATTGATGAAACATATTTGTAGGATGTTTTTCGGGTTCGCCCAAATCGCCCCACCAAGCTTCAACACCAAGTTTCATTTGCTTGTCGTAATATTTCCAAAACCAATTTTGAGCATCTTTCCTAAAAATATCAATCAAGCCAGCATTGCCAAAGTAAAAGTCTTCAATTTCATATGGTTTGCCATTGCTATCAATACTTAAGTATGGTTTAGAAGAAGGATATGCTAATGTATTTTTTACCACAAATGGTTCAGTAACTAAAATGGTTTTTACCTTATTTTGATGAAAATAATCAATCATCTTTTTAGGGTTTGGCCATTTTTGTTTATTCACCCAATCTAAATTTCCCATGCCATTTTTTATACTGTCACCAAACCAAAACAAATCGAAAATAACCGCATCAACCGGAATTTTTTCGGTTTGCATTCTTTCATAAATGTCTTTTACTTGCTTTTCACTTGTATAGCCAAATCTACTCATCAAATTTCCTAAAGCCCATCTTGGTGGTAAAGGTTGTGTGCCTGTTAATTCATAAAAATTTTTCAGAATTGCTTTATAATCATCTCCTAAAATAATATACACTATTAAAGCCCCACTTTCGGTTCCATATTCTAGTAAGTCACTGTTCTTTTTACCAATATCTACATAACTTTTTGCAACATTATCAAAGAACAAAGCGTAGCCCTTATTTGAAGTGAAGAAAGGAACACTGTAATTTAAGTTCTCTGCCCCTTCAGAATAACCATACCAAGGATTATTGTATAGTTGTAATAAATGCCCTCTTCTGTTTAAGGATAAAGCTCTTTCTCCACCTCCAAATATTTCTTCATTCTTTTGAAGTTGAAAAATAAAACCCTTGTGTAAATCGGTACTTAAAGTATTTGCCAATGTTGCCTTGTCTGCAATAATAAACTCTTCGTTTTTTTTAAGGATTTTTGGTTTTAAACTATAGTTTGTTTTTTTTAGAATAACAGCATCACTA
>JBMLQZ010000497.1:1005-13642 GCA_049241285.1 Chitinophagaceae bacterium
AATATAATCTGCTTTTTTATAGTTATTCGGTACAAAACTTACCTTAATTATTTTTGGATGAATACTAGTAAATATTAGTTGACCATTTGCTACTTTTTCTACATGAGTGTTTGTAGAAGTTGATTGTGCAAAAATAACTGAAAACGGAAGTAGAAGAATGTTTTTAAAAACCATTTTTAAATTCATACGGCAATGTTGTATTTTCATTTCAAAGTAACAGAACTTATTCAATTTTTATAAAAAAATTATCTTATGGAAACAAACACAACATTTTCAGTATCAGGTAATTTTGTAGATATTCCACATAAGGAAATTTATTATGCAACAGTTGATGTTGTTGATGGAAAAATTGCAGCCATACACCGTAAAACCAATGCTGCACAAGAAGGTTTTTCATATATTCTTCCTGGGTTTATTGATAGCCACGTACATGTTGAAAGTAGTATGCTTGTGCCAAGTGAATTTGCAAAAATTGCTGTAACACATGGCACTGTTGCAACCATTAGCGATCCGCATGAAATTGCTAATGTATGTGGAATGGATGGCGTGAATTTTATGATAGATAATGGTAAGCAAGTAAATTTTAAATTTTATTTTGGTGCTCCTAGTTGTGTACCTGCTACCATTTTTGAAACCGCAGGTGCAGCTTTAAATAGTAATGATGTTGCTTTGCTTTTACAAAGACCAGAAATAAAATATCTCAGCGAAATGATGAATTTTCCTGGTGTTTTATTTAAAGATGAAGAGGTGATGAAAAAAATTGCAGCAGCTAAAGCAGTAGGTAAACCTGTTGATGGTCATGCACCTGGCTTAATGGGTGAAAAAGCAAAACAATATATAGACGCTGGAATTTCAACCGATCATGAATGTTTTACCAAAGAAGAAGCGTTGAGTAAATTGGGTTATGGAATGAAGATTATTATTAGAGAAGGTAGTGCAGCAAAAAACTTTGAAGCTTTAATAGATTTACTAAATGACCATTCTGATAAAATGATGTTTTGTAGTGATGATAAACATCCTGATAGTTTGGTAATGAATCATATTAATCAATTATGTGCTAGAGCAGTTGCAAAAGGAATTGATTTATTCAAAGTGTTACAAGCAGCCTGTGTTAATCCGGTTGTGCATTATCAATTAAATGTTGGACTATTAGGAATAAACGATGCTGCTGATTTTATTGTGGTAAACAATCTTCATGAGTTTTTGGTAGAGCAAACCTATATTAATGGCGTATTAGTGGCAAAAAATCAACAATCATTTATAAAAAGTGTGCCAACAACGCCTATTAATTTCTTTCAAACTCATCCTATTTCAGCAAGCGATTTAGTGGTTTTAGAAAAAGAATTTCCACAAACTGATGGTAAAATTCCGGTAATTGAGGCTTTAGAAGGGCAATTGATTACCAATAAATTATGGTTATTACCAACTATTCACAAAGCTACACTTGTTAGTAACACCAATAACGATATTTTAAAAATTGTAGTTGTTAATAGATATCAAAAAGCACCAATTACAAAGGCATTTATCAAAAATTTCAGGTTGCAAAAAGGAGCTATAGCATCTTCTGTTGCACATGATAGCCATAATATTGTAGCAATAGGTGTAGATGACGAAAGTTTAGCAAAAGCAATTAATCTAGTAATTCAAGAAAAAGGAGGCGTAAGTGCTGTAGATGATACTCAACAAAAAGTATTAGGATTACCTGTAGCTGGATTAATGAGTGGAGAAGATGGTTATGTAGTTGCCCAAAAATATACTGATATAGATGTTTTTGTGAAACAACAATTAGGTAGCAATTTAGCAGCTCCATTTATGACGTTAAGCTTTATGGCTTTATTGGTAATTCCACATTTAAAATTGAGCGATAAAGGATTGTTTGATGGAGATTCTTTTTCTTTCATTACAAAATAACAATCAATCAAACGAATAGAATTTATTCGAAAAAATGTTAAAACATTCAACTATACATTCATCCTATTCCAATTACCTTAATTTTATATTCTGAACTAGTTCCTGATGAAAAAAATTGTTACACTGTTTTTGTTGCTATTTACTTATGCATTTGTATTAGGTCAAGATCCACATTTTTCACAATTTTTCTCATCACCTCTTACATTAAACCCAGCTTTTACTGGAAAATTTGATGGCGATTTTAGAGTTAATGGTAACTATCGTAATCAATGGCCTACTATTAATAACGCTTATATAAGTACAACTGGCTCAGTAGATTTTCATGTTCGAAAAAATAAATTGCCTCAAAACGATATGTGGGGTGTTGGATTTAATTTTTATAACGATAATAGTGCAGGTGGGGCTGTAAAGTTTAATTATGCAAGTATTTCAACAGCTTATCATAAAGGGTTAGATGAAAATGGTTATCATCAATTAACGCTTGGCTTTCAGGCAACTTATGCCAATATGCTTATAAATACTGCCAATTTAAATTTTGAAGACCAGTTAACTACAGCAGGTTTTACAAGGGCAACTGGAGAAGCATTTAGTGGTAGTTCTTTATCTGCAAAATATGTTGATTTGAATGCTGGTTTGTTATATGCAGGAAGTACTACTGATAGAAACAACTTTTATTTTGGTGTAAGTTTATATCATATTAATAGACCCAAACAATCTTTTACTGGTAGTACTTATGTAATTAATCCAAGAGCAACAGTACATGCAGGTACTTATTTTTCGTTGAGTAATACTACTACTTTGCATCTTAGTGGTATTCAAACCTATCAAGGTGGAGCAAGTGAAACGGTTGTTGGTGGTGCCATACAATTAATTGCAACGCCAGATGCAGAAAAACCAACTAGTATTTATTTAGGAAGTTGGATGAGAGTAAAAGATGCTATGATACCTTATTTTGGTCTTGAATTTGGCGATGTTCGTTTAGGCGTTACTTACGATATTAATACATCTTCACTAAAAACTGCAAGTCAACGTCAAGGGGGTTTAGAACTTTCTTTAGTATATATTTTTAGACCCAATACTGATCGACCTATCAATTGCCCTAAATTTTAGTTTGCAAACTCACTAGGTATTGTGTTTCAGTTAGTTTTTTCGACACAATTTTTTTTTATTAATAAAAGAAGTTATTTTTAGTGAGGCTTTTTTCTTCACTATTGAAATAATTTTAGTATGAGAGGCATCAACAAAGTAACATTGATAGGAAATTTAGGAAGAGATCCAGACATGCAGTACCTAGAAGGTAATATTGGCGTAGCCAAATTTCCATTGGCAACCACAGAAACTTTTAAAGACAGAAGTGGTAAATTGGTTTCTCAAACAGAGTGGCATACAGTGGTTTTATGGAGAGGCTTAGCCGATTTGGCAAATAAATACCTACACAAAGGCAGTTTGGTTTACATTGAAGGCAGATTAAGAACCAGAAGTTGGGAAGATAAAGAAGGCAATAAAAAATTTGCTACAGAAATTGTTGGCGATAATTTAATTATGTTAGATAAAAGAGCCGATGGAGGTCATTCTTTATCAGATTCAAACGATCCTTTTGATGATAATTCTATTCCTCCAATTAGCGATGGAATAGAAGGAATGCCATTTTAATATTGAAATTGGTGTAGAAAGAATATTTTTGCACCTACGTTTACAAATAACCATTGGTTCATTTTGTAAATGATTGATCATCAAAAAACTGAATTTTGGATTATCACCCTGCATCGATACATTATTTATTGGGGCAAATAAATACGTTTGCATCTATTAATACACAAGGCACAACAGTGTTAGTAATTGTGTTGTGTATATTACTTTTCTTTTCTTTTGTTTTAAGTGGTTCTGAGGTGGCTTTTTTTTCCCTAACGTATAAAGATATTAACCTACTTAAAACCAAGCAGTCAGAATCTTATAAACGCATTTTAAACTTATTAGAAGAGCCTAAGCTTTTGTTAGGGTCACTTTTAGTAGCCAATAGTTTAATCAATATTTCAATCATTATTATTTCTAATATTTTAATAGGCGATTTTTTTAGTTTCGAAAAATTTAATGCACTGTGGTTAGAGTTTGTGTTTAAAGTTATTATGGTAACTTTTTTATTAGTGCTATTTGGAGAAGTTATGCCAAAAGTTTTAGCTACTCAAAACAATATTCGTTTTGCAAAAGATGCTAGTACATTAGTAGAAGTATTCTATTATTTATTTAAAGGAATAGGGGCTTGGCTTACTAAATATAGCGATGCTGTTGAGAAAAAATTAGCCAATAAAAATGGCGTTTATAGTTTAGAAGAATTAGATCATGCCATTGATATTACCACAGATAGTACTGCATCAATCAAAGAAAAAAATATACTAAAAGGCATCATAAAGTTTGGCAATATTACCGCCAAACAAATTATGAAAACCAGAGTAGATGTAAATGGAATAAATAAAAACATTTCTTATTCAACCTTAGTGCAACAATTGGCAGATTTGCATTATAGCCGTTTACCAGTATATGAAGAAGACTTAGATAAAGTTGTAGGAATTATTCATACAAAAGATTTGTTACCCTATTTAGAATACGATGATAGCTTTGATTGGCACACACTAATTCGTCCACCATTTTTCATTCATGAACAAAAATTAATTGAAGATTTATTAAAAGAATTTCAATCGAAAAGAATTCATTTTGCTGTTGTAGTAGATGAATTTGGTGGCACAAGTGGTATAGTAACTTTAGAAGATATAATTGAGGAAGTAATTGGCGATATTAGAGATGAATTTGATGACGATGAAAATGCCTATAAAAAAATAGATGAACACACCTATATTTTTGAAGGTAAAACTATGATTCATGATGTATGTAAAGCCATGAATTTAGATATTAATACGTTTGAAAAAGTGAAAGGCGATAGCGATTCATTGGCAGGATTGGTTTTAGAGTTGGCAGGAGAAATACCTAGTAAAGGAGCTGTTGTTGTTAGTGGCGATTTTAAATTTACCGTATTAGAAATTGAAAAAAATAGATTATTGCAAATTCAAGTTTCAATACATACACTCAATTCAAATTAATTCAATATTCCAATAATCTTATGCATCAGTTATTGAGTTATGTTAAAAGGCATGTTTTAATTTTTGTTTGTTTTTTAGTAGTCGCTGCTTTTATGGCATGTAATTCTCCTTTTTTACCAAAGCCAAAGGGTTATTTTAAAATACAATTTCCAGAGAAAAAATACCAGCAATTTAATCAACCAGAATATCCTTATTCTTTTGAATATCCTACTTATGCAACTGTAGTTAAATACAGTACTTTTTTTGGAGAGGCTACTGAAAATCCTTGGTGGATAAATGTTCAGTTTCCACAGTTTAATGCTACAATTTATGTTAGCTATAAAACTATTGGAAATAATAAATTAGATTCATTGCTAAACGATGCTTTTAAGCTTACAAGTAAACATACTTCTAAAGCAACTTCTATAGACGATTCTTTAATGATTACCCCTAATAATATTCATGGCATTTTTTTTAAAGTTGGAGGAAATGTAGCTACAGCAAATCAATTTTTCTTAACAGATTCTACAAAACATTTTTTAAGAGGGTCGTTATATTTCGATGCAACACCTAATGCAGATTCATTATCAATTGTGAATCAATTTTTAGTTGACGATATGAAGCATCTAATCAATTCTTTTCGTTGGAAAAACAATTGATTTTTTGTATTAAGTATTTAAAAACCATCATTTTATTACTCTGCTAAACCCACTTTTTCTTTATGGTAGTTATTGATAATAAACTTATTAGCGATGAAGTATTGCAAGAGCAATTTGTTTGCGATTTATCTAAATGTAAGGGTGGGTGTTGTGAAGATGGTGACGCTGGTGCACCCTTAGAAATTTGGGAAAAAGATGAAATTGATAAAGCATTAGAATTGGTAAAACCTTACATGACAGAAGAAGGAATGAATGCTATTGAAAAACAAGGTAAATATACTTATGATAAAGAGTTTGGTTGGGTAACTCCAACTGTAAATGGTGGCATTTGTGCTTATGGATTTAAAGATGCAAACGGTACTATCTTATGTAGCTTTGAACAAGCGTATAACAATCATAAAATTGAATGGAAAAAGCCGGTTAGTTGTCATCTATTTCCAATAAGAATTTCTCAAAGTTCACAAGACCCAGATATTGAATATATCAATTATGAACCAAGAATGTCGTTATGTAAAGATGCCTGTTCTTTAGGTAGTAAACTAAAAGTTCCGGTATATGTTTTTTTAAAAGAAGCAATCATTCGTAAATATGGCGTTGAATTTTACAACGTTTTAGAAGCTAGTGCTGCTCATTTATAATTACATTTGATTGCTATAATTGAATGTATTTGAACTAAATTTATTGAACGCTTATTTCTACTGTATGACAAAAACTGCCTCTTCATTTCTTGCAAAAAGTACCATTAAAGCTGCCGATATAGAACATCGTAGAAAAATAAACTTTAACATTGGTAGATATAATGCTGTAGTTCCACAAGGAAAACTACAGTTTACGCAAGTAGCACAAGCAAGAGAGCATGCCAAAAATACCAAATGGAGAGCCATTGAAAATTTAGATGCTTATTTAGAACAATTCGAAAAGCAAATTACCAATAGAGGGGCAAAGGTTATTTGGGCAGAAAATACAGTACAAGCTCAAGAGGCTATTGGTAAAATTTGTGCTGAAAAAGAATGTACTACTTTGGTAAAAAGTAAAAGTATGGTTACTGAAGAAATTCATTTAAATCAATACTTAGAGCAGCAAGGAATAGAAAGTGTTGAAACCGATTTGGGAGAATATATTCAACAGTTAGATGGAGAGCCACCTTATCATATTGTAACACCTGCTATGCATAAAAGCAAAGAAGATGTAGCAAAATTATTTGCAGAAAAACTAGGCACACCTTCTAACTTAACACCTACAGAACTTACATTAGTTGCCAGGCAAAAACTGAGAGAAAAATATGTGCAGGCACAAGTTGGTGTTACAGGTGCCAATTTTATTGTTGCAGATATTGGTGGTATAGCAATTACAGAAAATGAAGGAAATGCCAGATTAAGTTGCTCTTTTCCTAAAACACATATAGTAGTTGTGGGTATTGAAAAAGTAATACCAACAATGAATGATTTGGCAATGTTTTGGCCATTACTTGCCACTTTTGGAACTGGTCAAAAAGTAACAGTTTACAATACCATTGTTACCGGACCTAAACAAGCTTTTGAAGTAGATGGACCAGAAGAAATGTATGTGATTTTATTAGATAATGGTCGCACTAACTTATTACAAAATACCAAAACTAGAGAGGCATTATATTGTATTAGATGTGGTGCTTGTTTAAATGCTTGCCCGGTTTATAAAAATATTGGTGGTCATGCATACGAAACTACCTATAGTGGCCCCATTGGTAGTGTAATTACACCACATTTAAGTGGTATGAACAATTACAAACATTTAAGCAATGCCTCTTCATTATGTGGAAATTGTACCGAGGTTTGTCCAGTACGTATTAATTTACATGAGTTGTTGTTAGAAAATCGTCATGAAGCAGTTTTTCAAGGAACAAGTAGTATAGCTGAACGTGTTGCTTGGAAAGTTTGGAAATCATCTAGCTTAAATAGAAAAATGATGAATATGGGAAATGGTAGGCTTAAAAATTTTGTTGTTAATAATGTATTTAAAGGATGGAAAACTCACAGAAGCAATTTAGACTTTAGCGAAAAAACATTTAACCAACTTTGGCAAGAAAAAATGAATCCACCAAAGGCTTAAATACTGTTTCTTTTTAATGGTCACAAACTTTTATTGTAGTGCTAATTTTTGTTCAACATACAAGTTCACGTTTATTATATGTACTACAATTCATAGAAAGTGTTATACATGAAAAAATAGAAGTTACTACCAATGCACAATATTTCAATGAAAGTAATGCTGTAAAAATTAATTATAGTAATACCTCTTTTTCTGAAGTAGCGTATCATATTCAGCCACATACTTTATTATTCGAAACAAGTATTCATTCAATAAATATTCTTGTTACAAACTGTAGAGGCAATCAGTGTTTTTTTCAAAATGAAACAGATAATCATGGCTTTGATATTTTCGCTGCTATTTTTTATTTAATAACGCGTTACGAAGAGTATTTGCCCCATGAAAAAGATATGTATGGAAGATATGCTCATACAAATTCACTTGCATATCAAAACAATTTTTTGCAAACACCTTTGGTAAATTATTGGATAAAAGATTTACAAGAACAATTGCATAAAGTTTTCCCGCAATTTTCAATTCGTAACAATCATTTTTTGTTCATTCCTACCTACGATATAGATATTGCATTTGCTCATCAATTTCAACCAATTTATAAAAAAGTATATCGTTTTTTCAGAGCTTTTATTAAAGGTAATGTTGATGCTATCATTGAGCAATCTCAATTAATTTCACAACAAAAAAAAGATCCATTTGATGTGTATGATTGGTTAGATGATTTGCATAAAAAATACTTTCTTCAACCCATTTATTTTTATCTGTTAGCTACTAACAATGGTTTGTATGATAAAAATGTTCTGCCATCAAATCAACACTTTAGACAATTTCTTGCTCATCAATCACGTTCAAAAATTGTAGGCATACACCCCTCATGGCAAAGCGGAGATTCTGTTATGTCATTAAAAAATGAATTACAAGCATTTGCTGAAATTGTAGGTAAAAAAGCAACACTTAGTAGACAGCATTATATTCGAATGGAATTGCCTAAAACGTATGAAACCCTTATTGAACATGGCATTGAGCAAGATTTTTCAATGGGTTATGGAAGTGTTAATGGATTTAGAGCATCTGTTGCTGCACCATTTTACTGGTTTAATATAGCAAATAATGAAGCTACCAATTTGCAAATAATGCCTTTTTGTTTTATGGAAGCAAATGCGTATTTCGAAGAAAAATTATCTGTAGAAGAAGCCTTTACTCAGCTACTCAAAATGTTTCGTGAAGTTGAATGTGTTAATGGAATGGTTATCACTATTTTTCACAATCATTTTCTTACTACACAACCTCAATGGATTGCTTGGAGAAAGATGTATGAACAATTTTTACAACAAACTTTCTCAAAAACTAGTGATTAAGCATAATAATATTCTGAAGGATTTACTTCTTTTACACCATCAGACAGTGTAATGAAATGAACAGTAGGTGTTTTTTTGTAAACATTCTCAAATGCATTCGTCATTTGATTAATTACAGTTTGAATATTTTCTTTATGAATTAAATTTAACGTACAACTATTTCCCATCATTTTTGCCCCAATTACATCGTATTGCATTTTAGCTTCAGCAACCAAAAAATCTAATTCACTACAACTTACTTCATATAGTTCACTTAGTTGTGAGTGACTCTTATACATTAGTTTTCCAAATGCAATTAAATCGCTTTGTTGCAATAAAATGGCTCCTTCTTTTACCCTTTCAATTTCTTGAGTAATAAACATGGCTTTGTTATAGATTTCATCAGTCATCATATAACTAAATTGTTCAACAATGGCATGATTTACAAAACGATAAGATTTAATTTTTTTATTTACAGTGGTAAAAAAACTTAATGCTTCAAATGCTTCAATTCTTCTCTCATTTAAAGTAGCAAAATCTTTAGCCTCAATGCCTGCATCAATTAAAACCCATTGGTATTCATCAGTAGTTATAGAAATTGTTTCATAAGCTTTGTTTAAGCAATCAAAATGCAAGCAATGATTTGCTTTTCCAAAAATAGTAGCATAGGTATTAATGCCACAATAAGATTTTTTTTCAATATTCTGTTCTACTTCTATGGCAATTGTAGCCAATTCTTGTATTGGAATTTGTAGCTGCATTAATTCGTTTATGGCAAATAACAAACCACTAATAAAAGCTGCTTGTTCTCCTAATCCAATATTTGAAGGTATGTTGCCACCAAAAACACAATCAAAACCGTCAATCACAAATTGCTTTTTATGCAAAATTTGTAAAAGAGTTACAACTAGATTTTTCCATCCTTCTTCTTTAGATGGTGTTGGTAAAATGAAACTGCAAACTTCTTCACTTATGTCTGATGCAATAATGTTAACTCTATTAGTATTGTTTTTATATACTGCTAACCAAATGCCCATATCAATTGCAGCAGGTAATGTTAATCCATCATTGTAATCAACATGTTCACCTAACAGGTTTATAGAACCAGGTGCAAAATACATTTTTACACTTTTTGAAAAGCGTTCTTGAAACAATGAAAGAATTATTTCAGGGGCAGTCATCAGCAGTTATCTTTTAGATAAGAAGTATGTAGTAACGAATATAGCATTTGCATTGGGTTCTATCATCGTTAATCCCATTTTATTATTAAAACAATCAGGTGCTCCGCTTAAATTTTCTATGGCAATACTTTTTCTTTCTGGTGGTGTGTATACTTGTACAAACGGATAACTTTTATCAGGAACAATTTTTAACTGTAATTGTTCATCAAATAAGGTACAATGGGCATCCTGTATATCTTTCAATTCAAAACAATTATCTAGAAATATATTTTCTAATAGAATTCCATTTTCAAAACGGGTATCTAATTGCTTTTTTCCTGTAGGAATTAAGGTGTCATCAAATTCTATAAGGGTGTTGGTATCTATTTTTAAATAACAACCATCAATAGTATTGCTTAGTGAAAAATATGGATGCCAGCCTTGTGCATATGGAATACTTTGTACATGTTGATTGGTTATTTTGGTAGTTACACTCAACATACCTTCAGAAGCTAATTTCCATTCATGTTCAATTGCATAATGAAAAGGATAACCCTTATCTGTACCTGTGTAAGTGCTTTCTAAAGTAACACAAGCAAAAGTTTCGTTACTTACAATATGCTTAATAGTATACACAGCATCAAATACAATTCCATGTATTGCATGAGGTGGTAAATAGTATTTTTCTATAGAATAATCAATATCATTAAAACGGTAATTTCCTTTATTCATTCTACATGTAAATGGACTTAAAAAAGCACTTTTAAAACTATCGCTTAATGTTTTTTTGGCTTCCTCTAAACTCGAAAAGCCATCTACAACATTATTTTTTTCTCCGTTTACTTCAATTGTAAATGCATTCAAAATTCCTCCAATGGTATAAATTTCTGCTTCAAAACCAGATTTGCTATCAATCAACCAAATAGAACTCAAGTTATCTGCTTGTTCAATTCTGTAACTAAATGCCATTCTTTCTTTAATTTAAAGTGGTAAGATACATATTTCTATTCCTTTTTTATAAAACCATCCAGCCATTTTCTCATATTATACAATGTGTACTCATGCAATCTTGAAACGTGTATTTGTATTTGAACTTATATTTGCTAACGATTGTTAGTTTTTGAAATAGAAATCATGGAAAATACGATAGCACAAAAAGTTAGAATTGTTACTGCAGCCAGTTTGTTTGATGGTCATGATGCCTCTATAAACATCATGCGTAGAATTATGCAAGCAAAGGGTGCTGAAATTATACATTTAGGTCATAATAGAAGCGTAGCCGAAATTGTAGAATGTGCTATTGAAGAAGATGCACATGGTATTGCAATAACTAGCTATCAAGGTGGGCATGTTGAGTTTTTTAAGTATATGAAAGACTTGTTAGACGAAAACGGTTGTGGGCATATTAAAATTTTTGGAGGAGGTGGGGGAACAATTTTACCCAATGAAATAAGAGCTTTGCAACAATACGGCATTACTAAAATTTACAGCCCTGATGATGGTAGACAAATGGGTTTAGAAGGTATGATTGAGGATGTAGTAAATTCTTGTAAACAAGTAACGCTAACAGAACAAATACAACATACAAAAAATGCAAATGCCTTAAATGAAATAAAAGATATTCAACGAATTGCTAGAGCCATCACATTAGCAGAAAATGGAATTAGCTATCAAAATATTTTAGCCGAAATACACAATGGTAACGCTCAAGTAGATTTTAAAACGGTAGTTATTGGAATTACTGGTACTGGAGGAGCAGGTAAAAGTTCCGTTACCGACGAAATTGTTCGTAGATATTTGAATAATTTTTTAACAAAAACTATTGCAGTAATATCAGTTGACCCTAGTAAAAAGAAAACAGGTGGAGCATTATTAGGTGATAGAATTCGTATGAATAGCATTGCTTCTAAAAGAGCCTACATGCGTTCGTTAGCTACAAGAGATAGTGAAGTAGCTTTAAGTGCTTACGTACAAGATGCTATTGATATTTGTAAGGCAGCAGCGTTTGATTGTATTATTGTAGAAAGTGCAGGAGTTGGACAAAGTGATGCTAGCATTTTAGCTTTTTGTGATGTTAGCATGTATGTAATGACACCAGAATATGGAGCAGCATCGCAATTAGAAAAGATAAATATGCTTGACTATGCAGATGTAATTGCCATTAATAAGTTTGATAAACCAGGTGCTTTAGATGCATTTGCCGATGTATGTAAACAATATAAACGAAATCATCAATTATTCACTGCAAACAACCATGATTTACCAATTGTAGGAACAATTGCTAGTAAGTTTAACGATGATGGCGTTAATAAATTATTTCAACAATTATTTACTTGTGTATTTAAAAAAACAGGTATTGAATTTGGCAATTTTGCTGTTAATCAATCAGCTAGTATTAGTGAAGCAATCATACC
>JBMLQZ010000498.1:0-1602 GCA_049241285.1 Chitinophagaceae bacterium
AAGCAAACTTTTAGGTGGTAATAAAAGTGAAAAAGATGTAGCCAAAATAAAACCTATTGTAGAAAAAGTAAATCAATTCTTTCAGCAATATCAAAACCTGGATAATGATGCTTTGCGTTATAAAACTGTTGAGTTTAAACAACGTATAGCCGAGCATTTAAAAGATATTGATGCACAAATTATAGAAAAGAAAAATGCTGCAGAAGCACTTGGAGCTAACGATTTTCATAATAAAGATTTAATTTATCAAGAAGTAGATAAATTGAAAAAAGATAGGGACGCTAAGATAGAAGAAGTATTAGAGGCTATAATGCCTGAAGCATTTGCTGTGGTTAAAGAAACTGCAAGGCGTTTTACAAATAACACAGAATTAGTTGCTACAGCTACACAGCTTGATAGAGATTTTAGTGTGAAAAAAGATTACATTAGAATAGAAGGCGATAAGTCTATTTTTAAAAATACTTGGACAGCAGCTGGTGGTCAGGTAACATGGAATATGGTGCATTACGATGTGCAATTAATTGGTGGTGCTGTATTGCATAGTGGTAAAATTGCTGAAATGAGCACTGGTGAAGGTAAAACATTAGTTTCTACTTTGCCTGCTTACTTAAATGCACTAGCTGGCGAAGGTGTACATATTGTAACTGTAAATGACTATTTGGCTCGTAGAGATGGCGAGTGGAATGGAACTATTTTTGAATGGCTGGGCTTAACTGTTGATTGTATCGATAAACACCAACCTAATAGTGAAGAAAGAAGAAAAGCATATTTAGCAGATATTACTTATGGTACCAATAACGAATTTGGTTTCGATTATTTGCGTGATAATATGGTACATAATCCAGCAGAAATGGTGCAAAGAAAACACCATTTTGCAATGGTGGATGAGGTAGATAGTGTATTAATTGATGATGCCAGAACCCCATTGATTATTAGTGGGCCCATTGGTAAACAAGATAATGTTGAACAATTTTTTGAACTAAAACCAAGAATTGAAAAATTGGTTGAAGCTCAAAAAAGAGCAGTAAATGGATTTTTAACAGAAGCGAAAAAGAAAATTGCTGAGGGCAACGATGATCCTAAAGATGGTGCATTGGCTTTGTTTAGAGCTCATCGTGGTTTACCCAAAAACTCAGCTTTAATTAAATATTTAAGTGAACCTGGTGTTCGTGTTAAATTACAAAAAGCAGAGAACTATTATTTGGCAGACCAACAAAAAGAAATGCCAAAAGCAGATGAAGAATTATACTTCTATATTGATGAAAAGCAAAACAGTGTAGAGCTTACAGAGAAAGGTTTAAACTTAATTACTCGTGCAGGAGAAGATCCCAACTTTTTTATTATACCAGATATTTCAACTTCATTGGCTGCTGCAGAAAAAGCAGGATTAACTGCCGAAGAAAAATTGCAGCAAAAAGAAGCTATTATTAATGATTATTCTTCTAAAGTAGATAGAATTCATACAGTGCAACAATTGTTAAAAGCATACACAATGTTTGATAAAGATGTTGAGTATGTGGTGATGGAAGGCGAAGTGAAAATTGTGGATGAACAAACTGGTCGTATTTTAGATGGAAGAAGATATAGTGATGGATTACATCA
>JBMLQZ010000499.1:0-3770 GCA_049241285.1 Chitinophagaceae bacterium
TGGAGGCGGTTATATTGGTTTAGAAAAATTAGAAGCCGTTGTAAACAATTCTCCTGCAACAGCAATTACGCTTGTAGCAATTACTGTTAGCAACGAAATAAAAGCAATAGCAGCAAAATATCCATCTATCAAAATTGTAGAAAAGCCTTACCATATATCTGATTTAGATAATAAAGATTTGGTAATTGCTGCTGTAAATGATATTGAATTAGCAAGTGTAATTACTGCAGATGCTCAAACAAAAGGTATATTAATTAATGCAGCCGATAAACCTGATTTGTGTGATTTTTATTTAGGAAGTATTGTTAAAAAAGGCGATTTAAAAATTGCCATTTCTACCAATGGAAAATCGCCAACAGTTGCCAAACGATTAAAAGAAACCTTTAACGAACTTATTCCCAATGAAATGGAAGATGTGTTGAATAACATGTCGTTGATTAGAAACAAACTAAAAGGTGATTTCAACAATAAAATAACTCAGCTAAATAACATCACCAAAGTAATGGTGAATTCTGCTGATCTTGAACAGAAAGAAGTAGAAAAGCGTTGGAAAAAAGTAGCTTCTTGGTTTTTATTTGCATTCTTCTTCATGTTTTTTGGTCATTTGGTTTTGTCATATGTTCCCTTCAACGATTTAATGGCTACAGGAAAAAGCTTAGCCTCTAAAATTGATAACAAATTTTATTGGATGATTGCAGCAGGTTTTTTTGCTCAATTAGTTGATGGTGCTTTAGGAATGGGTTATGGTGTTACTTGTACTACCATTTTACTTTCACTAGGCGTTAATTTGGCAGCAATTAGTGGAAGTATTCATACCGCTGAAATGTTTAGTAGTGGAGCTTCTGGATACACTCACTACAAGTTTGGTAATGTTAACAAAAAACTGTTTAAAGCATTATTAATTCCTGGAATTATTGGTGCTATTGTAGGTGCTTATTTGTTGTTTAAGTTTGGAGATGAATATGCTCAATATGTACGACCCATTTTAGCATTATATACTTTGTTATTAGGAGTAAGAATTTTAATTGTTGCATTCAGAAAAAAACAAAAAAATACCAAAGTAAAAAGAGTAGGATGGCTAGCTGGAATTGGTGGATTTTTGGATTCTTTTGGAGGAGGAGGATGGGGACCTTTAGTTACTAGCACTTTAATTGCAAAAGGAAGAACGCCTAAATATGTTATTGGAAGTGTTAGTTTATCAGAATTTTTTGTAACACTAGCAAGTGCAATTACCTTTTTCTCATTATTAGGAATAAGTCATTGGCATGTAATTGTTGGATTAATTTTAGGGGGATTGGTAGCTGCGCCATTAGCAGCAAAACTTTCAGGAAAATTGCCATTAAAAACCATGTTTATTGGTGTTGGTACAATGGTAATCATTTGGAGTTTGAGAATATTAGTAAAAGCGATTTCTGGATTGATTTAAAAACTATAATTCAGTTGCATAGAAAAACCTGCATTTTCTGTAACAAATCTGCAAATGCCACCAATGCATTGCAAGCCACCTCTTTGTCTGCCATAAGATAATTGAAGTCTAAGTGCGTTGGGTTTAAATGCAAATCCGGCTACATAATAGTGTATTCTTCTTGTAGAATTTTCATTCCCGTAGTTGTATAAATCGGTTGCAAAAACAGTCCACTTACTGTTGAAATTTATTTCTGTAGAAGCTGCAAGCCAATTTCCTTGAATAGCATTTGCCCATTGGTGTTGAATATCGAAACGAATAGATTTTTGTTTTGATAAATCGATTGTTTGATCAAATACAAGCGTTGTAGCATTTACATGTCCGAATGTTTCTTCAATTTGAACTGCATCATAAAACTGATTGGTAATGGTGAAGCTATTTACATAAGATTTGCTCCATTTTTTACGAATTTCTATACTCCAATCATGATAATTTAATGTGCCTGACTTTAGAAAATTTGTTTTGTATTTTCGTTGATTGGTATTATATCTACCAGATAACCCATTCCATTTAGAAGCATTGATGCTGATTTGAGTGCCATATTTTCCCCCAAAAACTGTTTTCGGTTTTATTTTATAAAATAAATCAACTTGTCCGCCTAATTCACCGGCCTTTGTAGCAATCGGATTAAATGTTAATCTTGACTGTGCCATATACACGTAAATATTTGTTAAGCTGTAATCAAACTGTTTGGTTAAAGCTGGCACATATGAGATAATACCGGAATTAAAAGCGTTTCCATATAAGTTTTGTTGACTGTAAACAGTGAAGTTTTCTGTTCTTCTAACATTTACATTTACGCCAAAACGCTGCTTCGAAAAGCCAAGGTTTAATAAATATACATCACCGTCAAAAGCAAGATTATTGTTAGGGATTCCATTTTCTACCAAAGGTTCCGCTTGTTTAAAAGCATATTCAAAATCGGTGTAAAACAATCCTTTTTTAATAGAAAACCTAGTAGAGGTGAGTAAGGTATTTTTTTTGTTTATACCTGCTACATCTTCATTTCTATTTACCAAACTACCTCCAATAGTATATTGCCATTTAGAAGATTTGATGATTTCAGCAAGATTTAACTCTGCATTTATTCCCGTAATTATTCCATCTGTTAAAGAAAAACCATTTCGTTGTTTTCCATGTAAAGCAGTTATTTGCAAAGGTTTATAGGTGTTTACTTTTACTTGAATTCCCATGATAGAGTTTGCAATACCAAGTTGTCGATCTTCCCAAGTTCTGAGTACCAAACCATTTCCAAATTGCTCATAAAAATGACCTACGGTAGCGTTAATTTTTAAAGAGTCATTATTGTATTGCACATAAAAAGTGCCCAATCCAGCATTTTTAAAATCAGGTGAATAGTTAAGCAAAGCTTTTGGCAAATAACTTTCTGCTTGAATTCCTAAACTAATATTTTTCTGTTTATAGTCTAAACGTAAATAGGTGTTGTTTCTAAATTTTTGAGTGGCCTCGTTGCTTGCTAAATTTATTTTGTTATCATTTACAAACAAGGCAGAATTACTTTCGATACTTCCACTCAGTTGTGCATGGCTGAAAAGAAACTGTAGTAAACAAATCGTAAAAATGATAGAATATTTTATGTTCATACTTTCTTAGTTAGTAGCTAAAATTTCATATAGTTTTTGTTCATCACCTTTGGCAAAACCATTGTGTTTGTATACAATTTTTCCTTTTTTTAAAACGAGTATAGTTGGAATATTGGCAATATTTAAAGCCCGTTTAAAGTCTTGATTTACATCTAATAAAATACTGAACGGCCATCCTTTGCCATTCACAAGTGGGGCTACTTTTTTAATAGTTCTACTATCATCTGTAGCAATTGCAAAAAATTGAAAAGAATTTTTTTGTTGTATACTTTCAAAATCATCTTGAATAGTTGTTAATTCACTAATACAAGGTAAACACCAAGTGGCCCAAAACGCTAGAACAATGGGTTGTTGTTGGGTAGAATCGTTAAATAGTTGTGTATTTATTTTTTTACCTGCTAAATCAGTCAATTGAATGGCGGGTATTTGTTGAGCAAATGCAATACTCACAAAACTTATAAAACAACTTGTTGCAATAATTTTTTTTAACATCACTTAGTTTACAGCTACTTACGTTGTTTAAAAAAAATCCTTACATAGTGTAAGTAAATTTTTATTGGTGCGTATACATGCAAAACCTTTGTATGAAAAATTTAGTTTACAGCTTATTTGTTTTGTTTTTTTTTGTTACAGGTTGTACTAAAGTAGAATCTGTTTTTGATGATACAACACAAAATGAAGTGTATCGAGTACAATCAAAT
>JBMLQZ010000500.1:0-2742 GCA_049241285.1 Chitinophagaceae bacterium
CTCGAAACCTTACTCAGAAAAGCCATTTTAAAAAAAATATTAGAAAAAAATCCCTTTTTAAATCCAACCATATAAATCATTCGTAAATGTCATAGAAATGTAAAAAATGTTTCTTAACAACTAAAAACCTCATGTATGCTTAGTAAAAAAGCCCGTCTCATTTTAACCGTTTCTGGAGTCACCATCTTCTTGCTCATTATTGTAATAGCAGTACATGTGTATATGGTTATGCAACCAAAACATGTAGACAATGCCCAGTTAACAATGGCAAGAATAGATTTTAAACAACCCATAGCAGCTGCAGATTCTGCAATTGTTACACAATGGCTTTATCAACAAAAAGGAGTAGAATATGTACTATGCAATCCAACTACCAATATTGCTGTTATTGGTTTTTATCCATCACAAGTTAATGCCACAAAGTTGGTATCTAAACTTACAGCCAGTTTATTGTATCAAGCTACAAGGTATGTACCCACACAAGAACAATTAAATAGTGGATGCCCCATTATTGTTGAATCTGTAGGCAATAAGTTATACAACTATATCAAATCACATCTTTAATTTAAAAAACCACAATTATGAAAAAAGCAAGTTTATTTGCAATCGTTAGCTGCTTTGTTACAATGGCAGTATTAAACACATCTTGTAAAAAAGATGATGCACCAGCACCAGTTACATTAACATTGTACGATTCTTTAGGAGGAACCACAATGGTTGCTGATCCTAAAGCAAGCGGTATGATGATTGAAAAAGGTCGTTTAGGAATTCGTTCAGTAGTAGACAGTACCGTTTTTGTTATTGCTGCTGATAGCAGAATTAACAGTTATTTCCAACCATTATTAAATGAAGTAGGTGCAGGAAATTTATCAGGTTTTGCAGCTTTAAGCAAAACACTTACCGACTTTTTATGTGTTGGTACAGGTGCTAAAAATTTCACTTACAGTGGTAAGAACATGATTGCAGCCCATGACCCTGCACAAAACTCACGTATGAATGGTAAAGCTAACAACGCAGCTATGGACGCTTTTATAGCAGACGTAGTAGTTGGTGCACAAAAGAATGGTTTACCAGCTAACCTAATTGGTCGTGTTGGTGCAGTATTAGAATCATTAAGATCACAAGTAGTACAGAGATAATATTTAAATAGGTAGTTGTATTTCGGTCTTTTCAAGGGCATCATTGAAACGACCGTTTTTTTATCGCTAAAATACTCCCTTAATAACCATTGTATTATTCTAATTCTCTGAACCCCTATCTTCGCAGCCGTAAAATCACAAAAAAGTTCTTTCTTGAATGATTAGTAGAAGAAATATAAGGGTAAAAGTGATGCAGTTATTGTATATGATGGAAGCTGCAATAGAAGATAACGCAATCAAAAATCCCGTTAACGAGTTACAAAAAAGTTTCGATAAAACAAAAGACCTACTGGTTTATGTAATTTACTTTTTAACCGAGGTTGCAAGATACGCTGAAACCGACGCTAGAGTAAAAGCAAATAAACATTTACCAACTGTCAACGATTTAAATATTAATACCAAATTATCTGGCAATAATATTTTATGGCAAATTGTAGAGTTACCCACATTTGTAAAAGCTTTAGAAGAAGTAAATCCTAAGCACTACCTAAATGAATCAGTATTGAAAAGAATTTACAATCAATTAGTTGAAAGCGATATTTATAAAACGTACATCAGTGCCCAAAATAGAGACAAACAAAATGAAAAGGATATTCTGAGGTTTGTTTTCACTGATTTAATGTTACCAGACGATGTATTTACATCACACATTGAAGAGCTATTTAATAATTGGGATGATGATTGTGAAATGATTGAACAGTTAGTAAATAACTTTTTATCAAAACCAACTACTGCCAATTTTCAACAGATGTTAACTGATGACAAATGGCAATTTGCAAAGACGCTTTTAATTAGCACTTTTAATAAACGAGAACATTTATTAGAAATAATAAAACCCAAATTGAATAATTGGGATGCCGATAGAATTGCATCATTAGATATGGTGTTAATGCAAATGGGTTTATGTGAATTTTTGTATTTTGAAACTATTCCTACTAAAGTTACCATAAACGAGTACATAGATTTGGCAAAAGCTTATAGCACTGCACAAAGCGGTCAATTTGTGAATGGTATTTTAGATTCTATTCATAAAGAGTTGACTACTGAAAATAAACTAAACAAAATTGACTATAAACAAAAAAAATAATACACTTTAAACCTTAACGTATGAAGTTGCTTTCATTTTTATGTTTTATTGGCTTATCAATTATTACTGTCTCTTGTACAGATGAGAAAAAAGAAACAATAAATGCTGCAAAAGCTGCTGCAGATTCTACCAATTATACTACTGTTCAATGGTTAGATAGTATTGTATCGTTTGGTGCCATAAATATGGGTGAAAAAATAGAAGTAAAATTTCGTTGTAAAAATACCGGTGATAAACCTTTAATAATTACTAATGCAAAACCAGGTTGTGGTTGTACAGTAGCAGATTATACAAAAGAACCCATTGCACCGGGTAAAGAAGGTGTTGTAACAGCTGCATTTGATAGTAAAAAAGCTCATGGTGGAACTGTTGAAAAATCAATTATTGTAACAACAAATACCTCAAATGGAACAGAGCATTATTTAAAATTTACAGGAGAGGTGAATGGTGCACCTAGCAATGATAAAATTGTGGTACCACATGCTGTTCCTAGTGAAAAAAAATCATAAATAATTA
>JBMLQZ010000501.1:0-4145 GCA_049241285.1 Chitinophagaceae bacterium
TTATTAGAAATTTGTTTCTATGTATCATTTTGTTTGTAGGCTCATTTGTTAAGGCTCAAATTATTGAGAGTCCTGTAGATTATTTAACTGCTATCAATAATGCACAGGCAGATATGAATAAAAAATACATGGCCTATTTAAGTGCATCAGCACACGGTAAGCGTTTGAAAAGGGTTGATAAATTAAGACAACAAGCTTTAGAAAGTATCACACAAGCTCGTTATAAAGTAACTGATTTGCCATTTTATAAAGGCGATAATTCACTTCGTCAAAGTACTATTACACATATTCAATTTTGCTACAAACTCTTCAATGAAGATTATGCAAATATTGTAAATATGGAAGAGATTGCAGAACAATCTTTCGATGAAATGCAAGCTTACTTATTGCTTCAAGAAAAAACAAAAGAAAAGCTGAAAGAGGCAAATGATGTTTATACAAAAGCTTACAATGGATTTGCAGCCAAATACAATGTAACCCTTGTAGATACTAAATCTGAAATGAGTGAAAAGATGGAAAAAGCTGGGTTGTTAAATCAATACCACGATAAAATTTTTCTGCTTTTCTTCAAGTGTAATTGGCAAGATGCTAAGTTGGTTAACGCTTTAAATAATAAAAAAGTAAATGATATTGAGCAAAGTAGAAATGCATTGCTTCAATATGCCAATGAAGGATTACAAGCTCTGCAAACCATTCAACCATTTGAAGGAGATAATGCATTAATGTTATCTTGTAAACAAGCTTTGTTGTTTTACAAAAAAACAGCAGAAACCGATATTCCTAAGCTTACCGATTTTTTTCTGAAAGAAGAAAATTTTGAAAAAATGAAAAAAGCGTTTGAGTCAAAGTCAGCTTCTGATAGAACAAAAGAAGATGTTGATGCTTATAATAAAGGAGTGAAAGAAATTAATGCAGCAGTGAATAGTTTTAATCAAACCAACAATATTGTTAATAATGCAAGAAATGCTGCTATTCAAAATTGGAATGATACTGAAAAGTCATTTATAGATGCACACATGCCATTTTTTAAGTAAAAAACTGTTAATACACCAAATAATTGTATGTTAGTGTTTTTAAAACAAAACATATGAAAAAAGTATTTTTATTTTTTGCTTGTACAGTTTTGTGTGCAACATGGTGTATAGCACAAGATGCTCCTGCTAAACCAGAATTAACAAAAGAAGAAAAAGCCAAGTTAAAGCAAAAGCAAGAAGAAGAAACAAATGCAGCATTTAAAGAAGTTGGCTTAACTGAAGAACAAATTAATTCAATAAAAGAGGCTAATGTAGAAGCTGGTAAAAAATCAGCTGAAGTTAGAAAAGATGCTACCTTATCTGACGATGCAAAAAAGGAGAAGATAAAAGAAATTAATGATCAAAAAACCGATAAAATAAAAACGATAATGGGAATTGATAAGTACCGTCAATTTCTTGCTATTCGTAAAAAACAAAAAGAAGCGGCAGCACTAGCACCGTAGGTTTCTTTAGAGTCAAGAGCACATTGGTTAATATTAATTCAATCTCTTTTAAATATTTTAGGCTATCTCAATTTTGTGAGGTAGCCTATTTTATTAAATAATTGGCTTGCATAACATTTGTCTTTTATCTTTATTTGCATATTTACTATTTATGACCACACTTGATTCTTTTTTACTTGCTTTTCGTACCGTTCGTGGTAATAAATTACGTACAGGTATCACTGTTGCAATTATTGCCTTTGGTATTATGGCATTAATAGGAATTATTACTGCTATAGAATCTATGAATCAAAGTTTAAGAGAAAGCTTTTCATCAATGGGAGCAAATGCTTTTAGCATTCGATTTAAAGAAAGTAGGGTACGATTTGGAGGCGGAAGCAGTGTTACAGTTGAGAAAAAAGGAAAGAAAGAAAAAAAGTCTAATCTAGGTAAACCTATTAAAGTAGAAGATGCAGAGTTTTTTAAAAAGTCTTTTAAATATCCAGCACTTGTAAGCATTTATGTACGTGGTGGCTCTCAATATGAATGTAGATATGAAAATAAAAAAACCAATCCTCAAACAACCATTTGGGGTGGCGATGAAAATTATTTGAATGTAAATGGATATGGTATTGAAGCCGGCAGAAATTTTAGTGCATTAGACGTTGAAACTGGTAGAAATGTTTGTTTAATTGGAAGCAATATTGCTACTAAACTTTTTGGTCAAAATAAAGAAAACTGTATCGACAAGGTTATTAGAGTGGGTAGTTTACAATATAGAGTAATTGGGTTATTGAAAAGTAAAGGAAGTAGTGCACTTTTACGACAAGATGATGTAGTAATTACCACTTATAATAATGCTAAAAGGTTAACAACGGTATCTCCTTCTTTTTTAGTAGGGATAATGGTAAACAATGTAAAAGATTTACCAGCTAGTATAGGCGAAGCCACTGCTATTTTTAGAGCGGTTAGAAAGTTACAACCTATTGATGAAGATAATTTTGTGATTGAAAAAAGCGACAAGTTTGCCGAATTGTTCATTGGCTTTTTAAGTAGCATTGCAGGTAGTGCAGGTGCTATTGGTTTAATTACTTTAATAGGTGCAGCAATTGGTCTAATGAATATTATGCTTGTTGCCGTAAGTGAACGAACCAAAGAAGTAGGTTTAATTAAAGCAATAGGTGGAAAACGAAAAAATGTACGACAACAGTTTTTGTTTGAGAGTTTAATAATAAGCTTAATGGGAGCATTTTTCGGTATTGTTTTAGGTGTTGCCGTAGGAAATCTTTTTGGATTAGTGCTTAAAACAGGCTTTGTCATTCCATGGCTTTGGGTAATATTAGGGGTTGTTATTTGTTCAGTTGTTGGGTTAGCAGCAGGTATTTATCCAGCAATGAAAGCAGCAAAATTAAATCCTATAGCAGCTTTACGTTACGAATAGTTTTTATCATAATTATCATAGCATGTATAATCGTTTATTAGTAATTGTTGGAATTTTTTTATTGGCGTCTTGTTCACAAAAAGATAAAACGCAAACTTCAGGTGATTATAATATAGTGGGCAAAATTGCCGGATTACCAAAAGGAGAGATGATTGTTTGTAGAAAAATGTTGGTAGAAGATGATGTTGCAGATACTGCTTTTGCCGCCACTGATGGTAGTTTTACATTTTCTGGAAAAATAAATGAGCCAATTATTACATCAATTTATTTGCCTAATTCTGTTGAGCAAACACAAATGACAATTACCTTTTTTTTAGAACCAGGTAGCACAACAATCGATGCAACAGCCAATACTTTAAATAAAGCTGTAGTTAAAGCCGGAGAAGCCAATAAAGATTTGCAAGCAATTACAAGTATTTCTGAAAAATACTATGTGCAAATGAAAATTATTGGAGATACTCTAAAAAAACTATATGATGCTGGTAAAATGGAAATGTTGCCTAATTTAGAACAGCAGTACATGCAATTAGACCAACAACAAAAAAACGAGATAAATAATTTTATCAAGAATAATCCTAAAAGTTTGGCGTCGGCTTATTATGCTTATCAATTAAATGCAGAGGCAAATGAATACGAAAAAGTTTTAGCAGTTTTTAATGGGTTAGATAAATCTGTGCAAAGTTCCATTTATGCTCAAAAACTTAAAAAAATAGCCGATGCATTACAAGCGACTGCTATTGGAAGTTTTGCTCCAGAATTTACATTAAACAGTGTAGATGATAAGCCCTTATCATTAGCATCATTTAAGGGAAAATATGTGTTACTAGATTTTTGGGCTAGTTGGTGTGCTCCTTGTAGACAAGAAAATCCTAATGTAGTAAAAGCCTTTAACCAATTTAAAAATAAAAATTTCACCATTTTAGGTGTTTCATTAGATGAAGATAAATTAGCTTGGCAAAACGCTATTATAAAAGATGCATTGACTTGGCAACATGTAAGCGATTTAGCAGGTTGGAGAAGCAAAGTAGCAGCTTTATATGGGGTTCAATCAATACCTGCCAATTTTTTACTCGATCCTTCTGGAAAAATTATTGCTAAAGATTTACGTGGAGAAGATTTAGAAAAAAATTTAAATACAATATTGAAGTAATATTTTTTCAATTTTTTAAAAGTTATTCCTTCAACTAGCTGAAATTTTTTCTCAATCTTTGTTTAAGTAATTCTAAATTTTTTGAAGAACTAGGTTGG
>JBMLQZ010000502.1:0-1825 GCA_049241285.1 Chitinophagaceae bacterium
TGTTGATGTAGATAATCTATTGATATCACAACCAGATTATGGAGAACAAGCTTTGGAAATTGCTGATAGATTAATATTATCTGGTGCTTTAGATGTAATTGTAATTGACTCAGTAGCTGCTTTAGTTCCAAAAAGTGAATTAGAAGGCGAAATGGGCGATAGCAAAATGGGTTTACATGCTCGTTTAATGAGCCAAGCTTTACGTAAACTAACAGCAACAATTAATAAAACCAATACAATTTGCATATTCATTAACCAACTAAGAGAAAAAATTGGGGTAATGTTTGGCAATCCAGAAACTACAACAGGTGGTAACGCATTAAAGTTTTATGCTTCTGTTCGTTTAGATATTCGTCGTTCTGCCCAAATAAAAGATGGCGATGAAGCAATTGGTAACCATGTAAAAGTAAAAGTGGTTAAAAACAAAGTGGCTCCACCATTTAGATCGGCAGAATTTGATATTATTTTTGGAGAAGGAATTAGTAAGCTAGGAGAAATAATTGATATGGGGGTTGAATTAGGTATTGTAAACAAAAGCGGTAGCTGGTTTAGCTATGAGAGCAATAAATTAGGACAAGGTAGAGATGCTGTAAAAAATTTATTGAGAGATAATCCTGAGTTAGCCAATGAAATTGAAACAAAAATTAGAGCCAAAATTGCTGAATCAATAGCTAGTGGTATTGTGCCAACAGATGTTGAGTAAGCATATATATAGGGGTTAGTAAGTAAGAACCATCTCTTTTTAGAGATGGTTTTTTTATTTGTTCAATTACTCTTTACAGCCTTTTCTTCTTCTTGTATCAATACAATATTGGATTTTCCATTCATTATTTACTCTTACCAATTGAAAAGAATTTACACCACAATGGCTAAATGTTCCTTTAAAGTAAAAAGAATATGGGGTCCAAACACTCGCTAAATTTCCATCAATCAATACTTTCTCAAAAGTAATACGTTCATCAGCAGATTGAGCTGGCATACTTCCTACTTGCTGTACAAACTCAGCAATTTTTTCATTTCTAACCTGTACAGTTCCTTCTTTATTTACGGCAACAGTTTGTAAAATTGCGTTAGAATGAAAACAAGATAAAAGTAGTGCAGTATCACTATTTTTCATAGCTGTAAACATGCGTTCTATTACTTGTTTTACAGAATCTTCATTAGAATTAGCAGCATTATTGCAGTTTCCAAAACTTCTAGGAACAATAAAGAAAACAACTATTACAAACAAAGAAAGCAACTTCATAAAAATATATTTATAGCCAATGTACAATAATGTATGCGTAAAAAAGAAAAATCCGATGCATTTTATGCATCGGATTTACTAGTAAGCTGTAGGGGGAGGGATCGAACCTCCACGAGGCAGTTAGCCATAACACAAAGTTGAGTGGTCGACCCTGGTCGCCAGGTATTTCTACCAAGCGGCTCTATGTTACGTTTATCCTGAACTCCTCACCCTCGAGACAAGAGGGCATGTCTGCCAAAAATTTCATCACCCCACAATAAATAAGCTTATTTTACAAGCCCCTAAAATTGTTTAGGAGTGCAATGTTAAGGTAATTTTTCTTTTACTTGCAAATATTTCAATAAATTTTTTCAAAATATAGATATTGTTCAAATAAATTGTCTTAATATTGAATAGATTTTAAATTCAGTTCTAAAATGACAACAAAACTAAATCTTGACAAGCTAGATTTTCAAATTATTCAAGAAATGATGAATAATGCTGAAATTTCATATGCCGATCTAGGCAAAAAATTGTTTGTTTCAGGTGGCACAATACATGTTCGTATTAAAAAACTAGAAGAATTAAAAGTAGTAAAAG
>JBMLQZ010000503.1:0-10728 GCA_049241285.1 Chitinophagaceae bacterium
CATCCTTCATTTCAAAAAGCAGCAGAAACTTTAGCTAATTTTCATAAAAATCATTATCAATACAAAGTAAAAGTAGTTACTACAGATGCTATTTATAACGAGTTTTCTTCTGGAATAAAAGATCCTGTTGCCATTAGAAATTTTGTAAAAATGTACCATGATAGATTTATATTGAATCCTTCTATAAAACCTAAATATTTACTGCTGTTTGGTGGTGCTAGTTTTGATTATAAAAATCGTATAGCTAATAACACAAATTATGTTCCTTGTTTTGAATCTCAAGAATCGCTACATCCTTTAAATACGTACACTTCTGATGATTTTTTTGCTTTATTAGATGATGCTGATAATGTAAATAATTTACAAAAAATACAATTGTTAGATATTGCAGTCGGAAGATTGCCATGTACAAGTATAGAAGAAGCAAACACAATGGTTCAAAAAATTATTCAGTATCATCAACCAATTAGTTTGGGTAGTTGGAGAAATACTTGTTTGTTTATTGCTGATGATGGTGATAGAAATCTTCATTTAAACGATGCAGAATTAATGGTGCAAACAGCTAATGCATCTAATAATTTTATAGAATCAAGAAAAATTTATTTGGATGCTTTTCCAGTTGAAAGAACTTCAAGTGGTGCAAAATATCCTTTTGTAAATACTACAATTGTTAATCAATTAAATGCTGGTAGTTTGATACTGAATTATACCGGCCATGGTGGATACAATAGATTGGCAGAAGAAGCAATTTTTACTCAAAATGAAATTTTAAATATTCAAAACGCAAATCGGTTGCCGCTATTTATCACAGCCACTTGCGATTTTGCACCTTACGATGACCCAACAAAACAATCTCTTGGAGCTTCATTATTGAATAAGTCAAATACAGGAGCAATAGCATTAATGACTACTACACGTTTAGTATTTGCATTTAGCAACAGTATTATTAATAGAAACTATTTAAACGTTGCATTAAAACCTACATCATCAGGGAATTTTTTAACATTAGGTCAAGCAAATCTTGCTGCTAAAAACGAAACATACAGAACTTTTTCAGATGTAATAAACAATCGAAAATTCGCTTTACTTGGTGATCCAGCAATGCGGTTGGCTTTTCCACAAAATACTATTGTAATAGATTCAGTTAATAATCAACCGAAAACATCAAATGATACACTTACTGCAACAAATGTTTATACTATTAAAGGCAGTATCAAACACCAGAACGGTACAACTCTATCCAATTTCGATGGTGTTTTGCATGCTAAAATTGTCAATGCACCAACTTTAACCATTACTCGTCAAAATGATCCTACAAGTTTTATCACAACATTTTTTGAAGAAAAAAATGTACTTTTTAATGGAACTGCTACTGTAAAAAATGGCAACTTTTCTTTTTCCTTCATTGTGCCAAAAGATGTTCCTTTTAAAGTGAATCCTTTAAAAATAAGATTGTATGCAGAAAATGGAATTATTGATGCAAGTGATGTTGATACCAGTTTTTATGTAATGGGTGGTCAATCTACCAACAATGACACTACTGGTCCAAATATTCAACTTTACTTAAATGATACACTTTTTAGGAATAAAGGAATTGTGCAAAATGAGCCTACATTATTGGTAAAATTGTTTGATGTTTCAGGTATCAACAGCACAGGATTAGGAATTGGTCATGATATTGTTGCTACAATTGATTCCAGTGATGAAAATCGTATCATATTAAATAACTTTTACAAATCCAACAGTAATACTTATCAGTCAGGAAGTATTGCTTTTAAGTTGCCTAATTTAACCTTGGGAAAACATTCACTCACTTTAAAGGCATGGGATGCTTTAAATAATGCAAGCTCAAAAACTATTCAGTTTGAAGTAGTTGGTGACAATTCTTTATTGATTAAAAAACTAATAAATTATCCAAATCCATTCAGAAATACTACTAAGATTGCTTTTGAACATAATTTTAAAGGCGAGGACTTAGATATTGCCGTAACAATTTATTCTTTAACTGGAAAAATAATTTATCAATCTACGCATAAAATATTCGCAACTGGAAATAGAACTGATATAACCGAATGGGATGGGAAAAATAGGTACAGCAGCGAAAAATTAGCAAACGGTGTCTATATATGTCGTATCATTGTTACTTCAAAAAAAGGGATTGCTACAGCAAGCAACCAGATTGTTCTACATTAAATCGCTATAATGACTAATTTCTACTTGTAAAACTACATAGCACATATTTTTTATTGATTTGTAGTTTTCTTTTATTTATTTGCGAATTCAAAAATTAATTTCTCTGATGAAACGTTCATTGGTAAACAGTGTTTTAGTATTATTTATTTCTACAGCTTCTTTACAGGTATTAAAAGCACAAACAAACGAGTTAAATGTAGTTACCTCTGCAGTTCCTTTTCTAAGAATCTCTCCAGATGCTAGAGCTGGTGGTATGGGCGATGTTGGTATTGCAACAAATCCCGATGCAAATTCTATGTTTTGGAATTTAGCTAAAACGCCTTTTGCAAAGGCTAAAAGTGGACTTTCATTAACCTATACTCCTTGGTTAAAAGATTTGGGATTGAATGATGTGTATTTAGCAAGCATGGCAGGTTATTATAAAATTGATGATCAGCAAGCTGTCTCAGGTTCATTAAGATATTTTAGTTTAGGCAATATTACTTTCACCGATTTTTCAGGAAATGAGTTAAATTCATTCAGACCAAGAGAATTGGGTTTTGATGTAGGATATACTCGTAAATTAAATGATAAACTTAGTATAGGTGTTGCTGGTAGATATATTTATTCAAACTTAATTGGTGGAGCAGCTGGTACAACTAATGGAACAACTTATAAAGCAGGTACTTCAGTTGCTGCTGATTTATCTATTTATAAAGATGGTAGTGGTAAAGATGGTCAAGGATTAAGTTGGGGTGTTGTTTTATCTAATTTAGGAACAAAAATTGGGTACACAAACGATGCACAAGGTAAAGATTATATTCCTGCAAACTTAGGAGTAGGGTTTGCTTATACTACCATACCAGATGAAAGTAATAGAATTACATTTGCTATTGATATCAATAAATTATTGGTTCCTGCACCTCCAATTGCTACGGGTGATTTTTCTACCGATTCTAGTAATTTAAGCGAATACAGAAATAAAAGTGTTTTTAATAGTTGGTTTAGTTCATTTGGTGGCGGTGGCGGTTTAAAGAAATTACAAGTTTCATTGGGTGCAGAATATGTTTATAATGAACAATTTGCTGTTAGAGCAGGATATTTTTATGAAGATGCTAGTCAAGGAAATAGAAAATATTTCACTTTTGGGGCTGGATTAAAATATAATGTTATAGGTATCAATTTATCGTATTTGGTTCCTTCAGGAAATGGTGTTACTAGAAACCCATTATCAAATACCCTTCGTTTTGGTTTAACTTTTGATTTAGACGGAGAATCTAAATAATTATCGTTTTTTCTTACTCAATTTTTATAGATGCGTATTGGTTCTGGAGTAGATTTTCATCAATTGGTTGAAGGTAGAGATTTGTGGATAGGTGGGGTTAAAATTCCTCATCATAAAGGTGCTTTAGGTCATAGTGATGCAGATGTATTGTTACATGCTATTTGTGATGCTTTATTAGGGGCACTTTGTTTAGGAGATATTGGGGTTCATTTTCCAGATACTGACAATAGTTATAAAAATATTGATAGTAAAATTTTGCTTTCAAAGACATTTGATTTAGTGAAGGAGAAAGGATATAAAATAGTAAATATTGATAGTACTCTTTGTTTGCAAGCACCCAAAATAAAGCCATATGTACCAGAGATGCAACAAGCAATTGCCACAATCTTAAATATACCTTTATCCGACGTGTCTATTAAAGCAACTACAACAGAGAAAATGGGCTTTGTCGGTAGAGAAGAGGGTTTGGTAGCCTATGCAACTGTTTTATTAAGTAAATAAAATAACCTGCTTTAAAAGCGATATTTTTTAGAGGTAGTTTCATAATTACAATATATTTGTAATTTTACCGTTGTATAGTCATTTTTTTTGCAAATATAATGCTCTAATAATCAATTATTTGTAAATAATCATGTGATTATTATGGCGAAGCTTTAATTAAATTTTTTCTGATGGTTAGAAAAACTAATAAATTTTTATTTTCCTTAATTATTTTGTTGCTGCATTCTGGTTCAATTTTTTCGCAGCAATTACCAAATGACTTAAGTAAATTCAGGTCATCTCAAATTTCTGATACACAGCTATTAGAAATTTACAAAAAATTTTCTATTGAAGGGAATAATGATGAGGAAATTGAGTTAGAGTTTAAAAAAAGAAAGATGCCTGAGTATGAAATTTTTTTAATTAAGGATAGGCTTAAAAAAATTAAACTTTCAAATGAAACAAATGACAATGGTTCAAATAATTCTTCAAATACAAAATCAACTAATGAACCAATCAATAAATCTAGAAAAGTAACATTTGATAACGCACTTAGTTTTCCAACTGGTGGAGGTGACCTTACATTTGGTTCAGAATTCTTTTCTTCAGGTAATACTACGTTTGAACCAGATTTACGAATAGCCACCCCAAAAAATTACATACTTGGTCCTGATGATGAGTTAGCTCTAGAAGTATTTGGATTAAACATCCTTCAACAAAATTTAAAAGTGTCAGCAGAAGGGTTAGTTAATATTAAATATGTGGGTCCGGTAAGTGTTAATGGATTAAACATAGAAGAGGCTACCATTAAGATTAGAGGAAGGCTTTTAAAATTTTATCCTGGAATTTCAAACGGAAGTACAAAAGTTCAATTGTCATTATCGGCTATTAGAACAATAAAAGTATCCATTATTGGAGCATCTAAAAAACCTGGAACTTATTCTATTCCATCTGTTGCAACTCTCTTTAATGCATTATATATTAGTGGTGGGCCATCTGAAAGTGGTTCGTACAGAAATATAGAATTAATACGTAATAATAAGGTTGTTGTTGTAGCTGATTTTTACGATTATTTATTAAAGGCCAATCAGAAAAATAATGTTAGGCTCGAAGATAATGATGTTATTAGAATTCCATATGCAGCAATAAGGTTTTCATTAACCGGAGAAATAAATCGTCCAGCAATATTTGAAATGAAACCAACAGAAACATTGGCTGATGCTTTAAATTTTGCAGGTGGGTTTAAAAGCATGGCGTATAAAGCAAGGATAAGAGGAACGAGGCAACTAGATTTAGATAAAAAAATAATAGAAATTAAGAATCAGGATTTTAGTTCGTTTTTATTGAGAGATGGAGATTCATTGGTTGTTAGTCCTATAATTAATCGATTCCAAAATCGGGTTACAATAACAGGAGCTGTTTATAAACCAGGCTTTTATGCGTTAGAAGATGGAATTACATTGAAAAAGTTAATTACAAAGTCCGAAGGATTAAGAGAAGACGCCTATAAAAAAAGAATAATTATTACCAGAACAAGAGAAGATTTGACGAAAGAAATTATTTCGGTAAATATCTTAGCTTCTGATTCTACATCGGATATACTATTACAAAGAGAAGACTTTATTGAAGTTGCTTCTATATTTGAAATAAAAGATAACCAAATAGTAACTATCAATGGTGCAGTTAGAAATCCTGGAAAATTTGCGTATGAAGATAGTTTATCTCTTAAATCACTAATATTAAAAGCAGGTGGATTTTCTGATAATGCTACAGGTTTAGGTATTGAAATTTCTAGAAGAAAACGTGATGCAGAAACAAATGTCATGAATGGTAAAATTGTAGAAATAATACGCATTGATGATAACAAAGAATTGTCAGGAAGCTCAAATGATATTAAACTAAGTCCTTATGACATTGTAGCTGTAAAATACGACCCTTATTATAAAGCTCAGATAAATGTATCTATAGTTGGAGAAGTATTAGTTCCAGGATCATATTCTTTGATGAGTAGAGAAGAAAATATTAGCTCATTAATAAAACGTGCAGGTGGATTGCTTTACACAGCAAATATCACTGGTGCAAGACTAAAAAGAAAGAAGAATAGTAATGATATAGATTTAACTGTTATCAAAAAAATCGCCGAGTCTTACGCAAAAGATTCTTCTAATGTCATAATTGATGATGCACAAAAAAACTCAAACGACGTAGCTATTAATTTAACTCAGATACTAGCTAATCCAGGTGGTAGAGAAGATATTTTTCTTCAAGAAGGTGACGAGCTGTTTATACCTGTTGTAAATAATATGATCTCAATTGAAGGAGAGGTTTTTAAGCCTTTAGATATTGCTTTTACATATGAAAAAGGAAAGTCTTTAAAGGAATATATATCAGATGCAGGAGGTACAACCTTATCTGCTCAACGTAATAAAATTTTTGTAATTTATGCAAATGGCAGAGCAGCTCAAACCAGAACAAAATGGATATTCTTACGTAAATATCCTCAAGTTGAACCTGGGTGTAAGATTTTTGTACCAAAAAAGCCTGAAAAAACTGGTTTTGATATTTCAAAAGCATCTTTAGTCGTATCTACATTTTCTTTGGTAATTACAAGTATGTATTTTGCTTCTCAAATAGGTAAATAAATAAAATTAATCAATCAAAAGTGTTAGTTAACGAACATTCAAATTTGGTAAATGATGCAGAAGAAGTTTCATTAAGTGAAATTTTTTCTAATGTAAAAAAAGTATTTAATTACTTATTTACAAAATGGCTTCTAATTTCAATAGTAAGTGTATTTGGAGTTATTTTAGGCTTCTTGTTAGCATATAAAACACCAATTACCTACACTACAAAAATTAGTTTTGTAGTAGAAGATAATAAAGCTGGTGGATCTGGACTTGCTAGTATTGCTGGTCTTGCTGGATTTGATGTATCTAATATTGGAGCTGGTGCAGGCCTTTTTACTGGCGATAATATTTTGCTCTTTTTAAAAAGTACTAGCTTATCAAAAAGTGCTCTTTTAACAGAGTATACTCAAGGTTCTAATTATTCTTTAGCCGATAAATATGCAGAAACTTATGGGCTGAAATCTAAATGGAAAAAGTTGCTTAATAAGGATATTGATTTCCCCGTTAATGCTAAAATTCCATTTTCTAGAACACAAGACAGTCTTTTAAATGAACTTACCAAAAAAATTATTTTAAAAGAATTTATTGTTGAAAGACCAGAAAAGAAAGCAAGTTTTATAAATGTTACAACTACCATGAAGGATGAAAATCTTAGCAAATTATTTACCGATCGTTTGGTGAAAATTGCTACAGATCGGTATGTTTTTTCAAAAACACGTAGGCAAAAAGCTAACGTAGATAGGCTACAAAGAACTGTAGATAGTTTGGCATCTTTGCTTAATAATAAAACATACTTAAATGCTGTAGAAACAGAACAGCTTTTAGATATAAATCCTGCTTTAAAAACAAATGCCGTAAGAGCCGAATTAACAAGCAGAGATAAAGTTTTATTAGGAACAATTTTTGGCGAAATTGTAAAAAATCTTGAAATAGCAAAAATGCAGCTAAACCAAGAAACACCCACCATTTATATGGTAGATGGCACCGATTTACTTCCAAAAACTAATAAGCCCTCTTTCATTATTTATTGTTTATTTGGAGGATTATTTCTTTTTTTATTATCATGTGTATACTTTATCATAAAATTTTTTATTAGAAACGCTTAGGATAGATATGAACTTTGTAAAGAAAAAAATTTTAATAGTAGTAGGTACAAGACCAGAAGCTATTAAAATGGCACCACTCACTATAAAATTATTAGAAAATAATGATTTTTTTGATGTGAGAATTTGTTTAACTGCACAGCATCGGCAAATGTTAGATCAGGTGCTAGCTTTTTTTTCTATTAAGGGAGATTATGATCTAAATCTTATGAGACCTAATCAAAATCTTCATGTGCTTACTGCAGATATTGTTGTAAAGATGAAGGAGGTATATGAGGACTTTTTGCCTGATTGGGTTTTAGTACATGGAGATACAACTACTTCTACAGCAGCTGCATTATCTGCTTTTTATTCAGGTATAAAAGTTGCACACGTTGAAGCCGGTTTAAGAACTTTAAATAAGCTTGCACCATTTCCTGAAGAAATGAATAGAGCTATAACTGCAAGAATAGCTGATTTGCATTTTGCACCCACAATTTCTTCAAAAAAGAATTTATTAAATGAGTATATTTCAGAAGAGTCAATCACTATTACCGGCAATACTGTAATTGATGCTTTAAAATTGGGATTGAGTAAAGTAAATGAAGACGTAAATGAAGAAATATTACAACTAAAATCAACAGTAGATTTTACGAAAAAAATTATTCTTGTAACAGGACATAGAAGGGAGAATTTTGGAGATGGTTTTGAAAATATTTGTGCAGGATTACAACAAATAGCACAAACGTTTAAAAATGAGGTAGAAATTGTTTATCCTGTTCATTTGAATCCAAATGTACAAGGTCCAGTAAATAAATTGTTGGCACATGAACCTAATATAAAACTCATTCAACCATTGAATTATGAAGCTTTCATTTGGATGATGAATAAAAGTTGTTTAATTATTACAGATAGTGGTGGCGTACAAGAAGAAGCCCCATCATTAGGTAAGCCAGTATTAGTGATGAGAGATATTACAGAACGTCCTGAAGCAGTTGATGCAGGTACTGTAATACTTGTAGGAACCAATAAAGACAAAATATTTAATGAAGCATCCAAGCTTTTGCTAGATATCAATTATTATGAGCAAATGAGCAATAAACACAATCCTTATGGAGATGGTTTGGCTTCTAATAGAATTATTTCCAAATTAAAAGACGAGAAAGTAATTGAGTATGTTTAAAACGCACAAGAAAATTTGTATTGTTGGTTTAGGATATATTGGGTTGCCAACTGCTGCACTCTTAGCAAATAATGGTTATCAAATTCATGGAGTTGATATTTCTGAGAATGTTGTTAATACAATTAATAAAGGTGAAATACACATAGTTGAACCCGATTTAGATGGATACGTAAAAAAAGCTGTTGTTAATGGAAAATTGATGGCTTCACAAAAGCCAGATTATGCCGATGTATTTATCATTGCGGTACCAACTCCTTTCCATGAGGGATATAAGCCCAATATTGATTATGTAATAAAAGCTACTCTTAGTATTGCTCCTTTTGTAAAAGAAGGAAATATAGTGATTTTAGAATCTACTTCTCCTGTAGGAACAACTGATAAAGTTGTATCAACCTTGCAACAACAAGGTATAAATATTGATAAGGTTTTTGCTGCATATTGTCCAGAAAGGGTATTACCAGGAAAAATCATGAAAGAATTAATTGAGAATGATAGAATAGTTGGAGGTATCAATGATGCAAGTACACAAGAAGTAGTTGCATTTTATAAAACCTTTGTAAAAGGTGAAGTTTTAGCTACGAATGCTAAAACAGCTGAAATGTGTAAACTAACAGAAAATTCATACAGAGACGTAAATATTGCATTTGCAAACGAATTAAGTATGATTTGCGATGAAGCAGGTATTAATGTTTGGGAATTAATAAAGTTGGCCAATCATCATCCAAGAGTTAAAATTTTACAACCAGGAGCAGGTGTTGGTGGTCATTGCATTGCTGTAGATCCTTGGTTTATTGTAGCCGATTTTCCCAAGTATGCCAAACTTATTAAAGCAGGTAGAGAGGTAAACGATTTTAAAACACAATGGGTTGTTGAAAAAATTAAAAATACAGCATTGCAATTTCAACTTGAACATAGAAGAAAGCCAGTTGTAGCATGTATGGGTCTTGCGTTTAAACCAGATATTGATGATTTACGAGAGAGTCCTGCTGTTGAAATTGCTCATCAATTAATAAAAGAAGCATTAGAAATAGTTTGTGTTGAACCAAATATAGAAAGTCACCAAAACTTACCTTTGGTTACTCTTGAGAATGTATCAGAAAAAGCAGATATTATTTGTTATCTAGTTAAACATAGTCAATTTGCCGGTTATTCATTAAATCATAAAATCGTAATTGACTTTTGTGGCTTAAATGCATAGGCTTGTTATAATTTACCTTTAAAATGAGCTTTGTTGCAAAAGCATATAAGAGTAGTTTAATTCAAAATACCTTTTTTCTTTTTTTAAATAAAGGCATTAATGTAATAGTTCCTATTATAATAATTCCTTTATGTCATAAATTTTTTGGAATAGAAACTTATGGCGAATGGGTTTATGTTCAGTCGACACTCTTTATTTTCATAGTAATATTTGATTATGGCTTTAATTTAAGTGCTCCAAGAGAAATCAGTATAGTTCAAAATGAAAGAGAAAGGGTAGAATCAGTATACTCTTCTATAGTTTTTTTTAAGTTATTTGTTGCTCTCTTATTTGGAATTGGGCTCTCTATTTTTTTAGCGATTTCAAAAAATCCATTAACATTAATTTTTACATTCACCTATTTATCTCTAGCATTACAAAGTCTTATTCCATATTGGTTTTTTCAAGGAGTAAATAGCAATATTTTTATTTTCATTATTAATCTATTATCAAAACTTATTTTTTTTATACCCATTTTCTTAACTGATCTAAGTACAAAAGAGATTTATTTTATTCCTTATTTAGAAGCCATTTCTTATTTAATAACCTTTCTTTTAGCCATTGTTGTGATTAGAGTAAAGTTTGGTTGCTCGTTAAAAAAAATAGATGTAGTTGAAATTAAGAAACAACTTGTAGAAGGTAAAGATATCTTTATTACTTCT
>JBMLQZ010000504.1:0-4311 GCA_049241285.1 Chitinophagaceae bacterium
AACAACGACTTACAGCTAAAAATGTTTTTAACACGTATTGGAGCCAATGCAAAAGCTATTATTACTGGTGATCCTACTCAAATAGATTTACCACGTAATCAAAGAAGTGGCTTGGAAAAAGCGAGTAGAATTTTACAAAATATTGAAGGTATTGCACATATTCAACTAGACGAAGAAGATGTGGTAAGGCATAGATTGGTAAAGGCAATTATTAAAGCTTACGATAAAGAACATAAGTTAGAAGAAGAACAATATAACAATCATAGAAAATAAATAACACAGGGTGACAAGTTCACCCTGTTTGCTTAGCTGAATTAATTGAGTTATTAAACCAATTTAAGTGTAACTTTTACTATTTAATTTGAAACAAATACCTTCATTCAAAAAATAGGTAGTTTTTAGGTAGTAAAATTTATTCTTCAAAATTTCGTTATTAGCTATTAAGTTGCTTTAAACTGAATTTGTTTCAAAAAATATCATGTTACAATGAAAAAAATTGTTTTATTATTAGCCTCGTTCATTTTGTTGGGATATGTACAAACTTTTGCTCAAGTAAAACCGGCTACAACTTACAAACCTAGAGTTGCTAAGGTGCCTGCTACATCAAATTCAAAATCACCAGCAATTTATCCTAACCAAAATCCTGCACAAAAAAATGTAGTGTATCAATATATCGATACTACATTTCCTGATAGTGAAAACCAATTTCCACTAAATGGTAATGCAGGTATTGGTACTAAAGCTCCTCAAGCTCCTTTAGAAATTAAAAAAGGTGCAGGAGATACTAGAAAAAAGAATATTCTTTTACAATTAAGTAATGTTTGGTCACCTAATGGGCAAAATGAGCCAACAATGATGTTTTCAAATGGCGATTTAAGCGATCCTAGCAACACCAGTTATTGGACTGTTGGTGCAAGGGTTTCTGGCGATAAAACATTAAATACGCCTCAAACATTTAAAATTTGTTTTAAAGCTCCAGGTGTAGATGTTGATCAAGAATATTTTTCTATTAATTCATATCAAGGAAAAGTAAAAATTGGTAACGTAAACGAATTAGTAGATGGATACAAACTTTTTGTAGAAGAAGGTATATTAACAGAAAAAGTAAAAATAGCAATCAAAAACTCTGACGATTGGTACGATCATGTATTTGCACCAGAATACAAAAAAATGAGTTTGAACGATTTAGAAAGCTTTATTAAAAAGTATAAACATCTTCCAGATATTCCTACCACAGAAACCGTCATGAAAGAAGGAGTAGATTTAGGTAAAATGAATGGCTTATTATTAAAGAAAATTGAAGAGTTAACCTTGCACATGATTGATTTGAAGAAAGAATTAGATGCAACTAAGAAAGAAGTAGAAGTGTTATCTACTAAAAAAAGAAAATAATTTTAAACAGGCTCTTATATATCTAAACTTTTTAAGGGCTATTTCGTTGACTCGAAATAGCTTTTTTATTTAATAATATTTCAAAAAGCAACCTTCCTTCATTTTATTTCGTATTTCAAATACATAAAACTATCAAAACTACAATTATGAAAAAACTCTCCTCATTTTTGGTCATTATTGCTGTTGCTATTCTATTACAATCTGGCATTAAAGGTGTCAATTTTAGTTCAGTGCCTCCACAAGGTTATACAGGTGCATCTGGTGAATATTGTAATAATTGTCATGGTTCATTTGCATTAAATTCAGGTGGTGGAAATGTTACTGTAAGTGGTTTGCCTACAACGGGTTATGTACCTGGTCAAGCATATAATTTTACGCTTACCATTGCACATGGATCATCTAACAGAACAAGATGGGGTTTTTCTATAAAAGCAACAAATTCTAATGGAGCCGATGTTGGAACATTTAGTTCTACCAACAATAATGCAGCAGTAAATGGTACAGAATTAAGCCATAACAATGCCGTTTCTACAGCAGCATCAAACAGTTATACATACCAAAATTTACGTTGGACAGCTCCTAATAATAGCACTAATAATCCTGTAACTTTTTATTTTGTAGGTAACGCAGCAAATGGTAGTGGTTCTAGTGGCGATTTTATTTATTCATCTAGTTCTGTTATTGCATTGCCTATAGAATTAAAAAGTTTTCAAGCTAATGTAATTAAAGAACAAGTTCAATTGCAATGGCAAACTAGTTCTGAAATAAATGCAGATTATTTTGTAGTTGAAAAAAGTACTGATGGACAAGTTTTTACAGCTTTATCCAATGTAAAAGCAGCAGGAAACAGTACTACAAATCAATCATATAGCTATGTAGATAATCAAGTTGCTTATTTCAACAGAACTATTTTTTACCGTTTAAAGCAAGTTGATAAAGATGGTAGTTTCAAATATTCTAAAACGGTTATTGCAACTATACAATCATCGCATAATGTAGTGGTAAATAAAATGTTTCCAACCATTACAAAACCAGGGGCAACAATGTATGCCGATGTTACTAGTAAAACCAATACAACTATAAGAATCACCTTAACCAACAGTTTAGGAAAAACCTTGCAAGTAATACAACAAAATGTTCAATCAGGTAATCAAAAAATTGCCATTAACATTAGTGCCACTTTAAGAGCTGAAAGAATTTGGGCAACCTTTACAGATAACGAAGGAGCTAAGCAAACCATGCCAATTATCTTAATGCCATAAAATATTTATGTAGTCAACTATAGTTCTCTATTCAGCTGCATAGGCGTCGCACACTGCAACTATAGCAAATTAATCAACAAAAAAGCCTTCTTAAATGATAAAATTTAAGAAGGCTTTTTGCTATTTAATAGAATTGCAATTAGTAGCTTATGTACAACTTCAATTAATTCCAATCAATTAATGCACAAATTGCTTCTAAATATTGTTGGTCAGTTGTATCAAAACTATCATAAGAACTGCTGTCTACATCTAATACACCAACAACAGTATTGTTGTTAAAAAGTGGCACCACTATTTCACTTTTCGATAAACTGCTACAAGCAATATGTCCAGGAAATTGTTCAACATCAGGTACAATAAGCGTTTTACTTTCAGCCCAACTGGTGCCACAAACACCTCTACCTTTTTTTATTCTAGTACAAGCTACAGGTCCTTGAAAAGGTGCTAATACCAATTCATTTTCTTTCACCAAATAAAAACCCACCCAAAACCATCCAAATTGTTCTTTCAATGCAGCTACAATATTTGCCAAGTTGGCAATTAAATCTGGTTCACCTGTTATTAACCCTTTTATTTGAGGTATTAAAGCTTCGTATTGTTCTTGTTTAGTGCCTTGTATTATGTTTAAATCTTCTGCCATTCTTTATTCGTAATAAATGAGTTGTAAATTAAAACTATTAATTAAAGCTGCGTAACTATTGTTTTATGTATCGAAACGATAGTTTATAATTTATAATAAAATATATAAAGTTAGAAAACGGTTTTATTGTTGCCTATTTTTCATTAACCAATTCTTCAATTTTATTTTGTAAAGCATTGGTTGTGTTAGTGCTTAACCCTGTTGTATGAAATCGAATGACTCCTTTTTTATCTACAATTAAATGAGTTGGGTATCCTTTTATACCATACTTATTGGCAATATCATTTCCGTTTGCAATATGCTCGTATTTGAACTGTAAACCTTTAAAAAAAGCATCTAATTTTTCTTCATCGTCTAAGGCTACTGCTAAAAATACTACGTCGGTTTTATTGGCGTATTTATCTACAATTTCATTTAAATCTGGAATTTCAAATTTGCAAGGACCACAATTTGTAAACCAGAAGTTCACCACAACAATCTTATCTTGTAAATTTTTTGCATTTATTCTTTTACCATCTATTGTTCTTGCACTAAAATAGTTGAATTTTGTGTTCGTTTCAAAGTATTTTGATGGTAATACATAATTTTTTAAACTATCTGGTTTATTAGGATTCTGTTGTCTATAAATAATTCCCATACCTACGGTACTCTTATAAATAAATTCTCCCTCTTTTTCAAAATTGGGAGCAAGAATATGTGTGCGTTTTCTTATTCCATTTAACCAAGTGAAATATGGTATTACATTACCTAATGAATCTTTTACAATTGTATTTTCATTGATTACAAATTTCTTAATATCTTTTTCTTTTGTTGTTGTATCTGATTGAGCTGAAGTAATGAGTTGCATACAAAAAAAGGTTGCTGTAATTGCCAAAGTTTTGCACATAAAAGTTATTATTTTATTTAATATTTAAAAGTAAGTAATTGGATGATTAATTAAAAAAAAATTAAAATATGGTTGTGTTTTTCTATAATCATTATTCCTATTATCGACATTTACTTACTATAATTAGCAAT
>JBMLQZ010000505.1:0-1801 GCA_049241285.1 Chitinophagaceae bacterium
AAAAAAATAGGCAATTAAAAAAATTTAAAATTGTCTATTTTTTTATATATGATAAAAATTTTGTTAAATTACTTTATAGAAGGGATAATTATTTTAAGCGGTAACTGTTGCATTTAAAAGAATTTTTTGAATTGCCTCAGCCATTTTTTTACCCTTATCATGTATTTGTTCTTCTGTCCAAGATAAACTAATGGCAGTAGAAATACAACGACTCATAACAGCATCACTTACGCTAAAATCTTGGTGCTTTAGTTGTGTTAATGCCTTTTTTTGAGCATCACTAATATTGTTAAGGGTAGATGCATGGTGCAAATGTTGCCATTTACGTATATAATGCCAATTATTATCGTACCAATAAAAACTACCTGCTAAAATACCTTGGGCTTTCATTTCTGCAACAACTGCTTGTGTTAACGATTCAGTAGGTAAAAACCAACTCAAGAAAGCAAAATTATCACCACCAACATCTGGAACAACTCTAAATGAAACAGCAGGAATTTGTTCTAAATAACTTCTTAATATTTGGTTATTCTTTTTTTGTATAGCTAAAATAGTTTGTAGCTTACCAATTTGTGCTAAACCAATAGCAGCATGCAATTCACTTATTCTAAAATTATAGCCAATAAACGGATGCAAATCTGCACCTCTATCAACCCCTTTATGATCATGACCATGATCGGTGTAGCCATCACATTTTTCATACACATCTTTATCGTTTGTCATTACTACACCACCTTCTCCACAAGTAATCGTTTTTACAAAGTCGAAGCTAAAAGTACCTGCATGACCAATAGTACCTAACATTTTACCTTTATAACTTCCACCAATACTTTGGCATGCATCTTCTAACAACAATAAATTATGCTCTTTACAAATGGCTACTAAAGCATCTAAATCTGCCATACTACCACACATATGTACTGGCATAATACATTTAGTAGCAGGAGTAATTGCGGCTTTAACAGCCTCAGGATTTAAAGTTAAACTCTCATCAATATCTACTAAAACCGGTATTGCGCCTACACTTAATACTGCTTCAAAACTTGCTACAAACGTAAAACTTGGCATAATTACTTCGTCACCAACACCAATGTTTAAGGCACTCATAGCAGTGGTTAATGCTGCTGTACCACTACTTGTTAGTTGAGCGTATTTACAACCAAATACTTCTGTAATTTTTTGTTCTAATTCATTGGCTTTCCAAACACCTTTTCTTGCACCATCAAAACCATAACGCATTAAAATGCCTGTTTCCATTACATCATCAATATGCTTTTTTTCTTCTGCTCCAAAAAGTTCAAAACCTGGCATATGAAATAATTTTATTGAGTTAAAAAAAAATTTAAGTAAAAGTAACTGATAATTGTGGGGTTAAACCTTTTGTTAAAGAATTTTAAGAAACAGATTCAGCAGCCAAAACCCTATCAATTTGTCCTTCTATTAGTGCTATTCTTGCTTCAGCGTCTTTCATTTGAACTATGTTTGATTCGTATTTGGTTTGTTCGGTAGCTAACCAAATTAACACCATACTAATATAATCTTGAATATCTTTTCCTGCAAATGCTGTTTTAAATTCAACAATTTTTTCGTTAATTAATTTCACTGTTTTTCTAACAACTTCTTCGTCTTCAGCTTTTAATTTTAAACGATAGGTTCTATCGGCAATAACAATATTTACAGGTATTAATTCCATGAGTATTTATTTGAAAAATGCTTTAATCGTTTAGCAAACTCAAACATTTATCTATCTCTTTTAAATAAATATTAATTCGCTTTTCAAGAACAAGTTTTTCTTCATCAC
>JBMLQZ010000506.1:0-4838 GCA_049241285.1 Chitinophagaceae bacterium
AAGATGTGTAATTGTGTGAAAGTGTTGACGACTTGTGTAAATATTTTTAATTAATCCTTCACCTTTAAAGTACACTGTACTTCCACCACTTGATTCTGCACTCAACTCTTTGTTAACACGTACACGTATGTTTGATGCTCCACTAGCTTCAATTTCACAATAATCAGATTTTAAGTCGTAAGCTCTAACGTTGCAAGCACCACTTGCATCAACTGCTAATTTTTCTGTTGTACCACTTATTCGAACATTTGAAGCCCCGCTTGCATCAACTTTTAATGTTGAGACTTTTAAATCGCCAATAAAATCACTTGCTCCAGACATTTGAATTCTTAAAGAAGGTACGTTGATTATTTGAGTAGTTTTTACATTACATGCTCCACTTGCCTCAACGCCTATTAAATTTTTAAATGTTACATATGCTTTCATTTTTACATTTCCCCAACTTTTCCAGTTAACGCCTTTTCCATCCATGAAAATATGTAGCACACCATCTTTTACTTCGGTTCTTATACGTTCTATTATTTCTGCAGAAGTAGCACTAACAGCAACTGCTTCCTCATTACCTTGTGAAAGGTATAAATCTATAGCTCCTGAAATTTCAACAGAGGTAAAATTTTTCAGATTTCTCACTTCAGCATTTGCATCAAAGACAATATTTTTTTCATTTTGAGCAAAAGCAACTATGCTAACACAAATGGCTACTAATAGGAAAGTTAATTTTTTCATAATCGTGTGATTTACGAAAAGTTGAACGCAGCGAAATAAAATATGTTACAAAAAAGATCAGATTTTTTAAGAAAAAATGATAGTGTGAAAAAAACGTACTTACTTTGTCGAAATTCCTCGGGGTGCCTATTAATAAATGAGAGCTCCATTTATTAAAAAAGCTGAGATAATACCCGTAGAACCTGAACAGGGTAATGCCTGCGAAGGGAAGGCGTAAGTTTTTTTAACGTTCTATCCTCTTAGCTACTTTATTTTCCCTGTTCCCACAATTTTTTCAAACTTTTTAAATTAAAAAAATGAAACAATTCTTGGGAACAATGGCAGCCATAATGGTATGCTTATTTTCCACTGCACAATCTTCAAAATTTACCATCAAAGGAAGAATCATTGATAGTAAATCAAAACAACCTGTTACAGCAGCAACAATAAATGTAGAAAATCAAATATTAGTAGCATCAGACGATGGCTATTTTACATTATCGAAACTAAAAAAAGGAACGTATACACTTAATATTAGTTCAGTAGGATATATTACCACTACCTCTACACTTAGTGTTAGTTCAAATACAGAAATTGAAATAGTATTAGAACCAAGTAGTTTGTATTTACAGCCTTTAGAGATAAAATCAATTAGGGCTAGCAATAAAGCTCCGTTTACAAAAACAAATATTGGAAAGGAACAGCTATTTAAAACGAATGTTGCTCAGGATTTACCATTCATGCTTAATCAAACGCCTTCAGTGGTTGTTAACTCTGATGCTGGAAATGGAGTTGGATACACCAATATGACTATAAGAGGCGTTGATGCTACACGTATTAATGTTACATTAAATGGCATTCCTTATAACGATGCAGAAAGTCAAGGAACATTTTGGGTAAATATGCCAGATTTTACTTCATCACTAAACTCAATTCAAATACAAAGAGGTGTTGGAACATCCTCAAATGGAACAGGAGCTTTTGGAGCGACAGTAAATTTAAGCACCAATGAATTAAATGAGAAGGCTTATAGTGAATTCAATAATTCGTTTGGCTCATTTAATACTTGGAAGCATACTATAAAAGCTGGTACAGGATTAATAAATAATCACTTTACAGTAGATGCAAGATTGAGTAAAATTACAAGTGATGGTTATGTAGATAGAGCAAGTAGCAACTTACAATCATTTGCAGTTTCTGCTGCTTACTTAAATAAACAATCTTCGTTAAGGCTAAATATTTTTAATGGAAAAGAAAAAACCTATCAATCTTGGAATGGTTTACCAGAAAATCTATTAAAAACTAACAGAACATTTAATTCAGTAGGAACTGAAAAGCCTGGTGAACCTTATAATAATGAAACAGATAATTATCAACAAAATCACTATCAATTGTTTTTCAATCATGCATTCAACTCTATAGTTTCATTTAATACGGCTGCATTTTATACTACAGGGGCTGGTTATTATGAACAATACAAGTCCAATGAAGATTTCGACTCATATAATTTGCCAAATGTACAAGTTGGAAACACAACTATTACTAGTACAGATTTAGTAAGACAGTTATGGTTAAAAAATAAATTTTATGGACAAATTTTTTCTTTTCAATACAAAAAGAAACAACAACAACAACTAACTTTTGGTGGCGGCTGGAGTACTTACGAAGGTGGGCATTTTGGTAAAATTATATGGGCTAAAACTGGTATTCAAAAAGATTATGAATGGTACAATACACCAGCTATAAAAAAAGACTTCAATACCTATTTAAAATGGGAAACCACAATTGCTAAAAACATTGATTTATTTACTGACTTACAATACAGATTTGTTGAACATAAAATGAATGGATTTAGAGATAATCAAAACCTAAATATTGATAGAAAATTTCATTTTATAAATCCTAAAATAGGAATAACTTATTCAATTGAAAATTGGCAAGTTTATGCTAGCTATGCTATTGGAAATAAAGAACCTAATAGAAATGATTTTGAAGCAGGCGTAAATAATCAACCAAAATCTGAAAGATTAAATAATATAGAAATAGGTGTAAATAAGAAAACTAATCGCTATCAATTGTGTGTTAATTTCTATCACATGCAATACAATAATCAGTTAATACTTACTGGTGCAATTAACGATGTAGGTGCCTATACAAGGGCCAATATTCCTAACAGTTACAGAATGGGAATAGAATTACAAGGCAGTTATGTTTTGAATAAATGGTTGAATGTTTCAGCAAATTTCACTATCAGTAAAAATAAAATCAAGCATTTTACAGAGTATGTAGATATGTATGATGCAAACTTTAATTTTTTAGGTCAACAAACAATTAAACACCACAATAAAGACATTGCTTTTTCTCCAAATCTTATTAGTGGATTTACGGTAAATATTTTGCCGTTTAAGCAAACAGAAATTAGCTTATTGGGTAAATATGTTGATAGACAGTACTTAGATAACACTGAAAACAAAGCAAGAAGTTTAAACAGTTTTTATACACAAGACATTCGTTTAATTCAACAATTAGGTAATAAAAAATGGAAAAATTGCAATGTAATTTTTCAAGTAAATAATATTTTCAACAAGTTGTACGAACCAAATGGATATACCTTTACTTATGTGTATGATGGAAGTTTAACAACTGAAAATTTTTATTATCCTATGGCAGGTACCAACTTTATGTTGGCTTTAAATATTCGTTTATAAAGAATACGCATTGTGTTTTGAAAAAACGTAATTACACAAAAAAAGCTGCTTCAATTGAGGCAGCTTTTTTATTCTAGACAACCGTTTTAATAGATTGAATTATTGTACTGAAATAGTAATAGTTCCATTTAATTTTATAGGAGCATTGGTACCCATAACTTCTTCCATAGTACCTGTAAAATCTAATTTTTGTACGCTTGTTTTTAGCATTTTGCTCATTGCATCGTATAACAAAATAGTTGTTTTTGTTCCAGTGATATTTTGCTTTAAATCCATACCCATCTGTTGAACATTTCCTGTTAAATTAGCCGTTTCGTTGATGGTTATTTCAATTTCAGAATTTGTAACTTTTGAAACAGTGTAAATGGTAGCAGATTTTGAACCATCAGTTCCAGAAAATTCTGAAGTCCATTTATGTAATTCTGGTTTACCAATTGCTTCTACAGGCATTATTAAATCTTGTAAAGTAACTGATGCCATATTTTCCATACCCAAAGGCATATTCAATGATTTTGCAGCAGTTTTTTCTAATTTTAAAACAACCTCTTCAGTTTTATTTAAATCTTTAAAAATTGAACCTAACATTGGATTATTAGATGGATCTTTTGCATCAGAGTCAAACTGTTGCTCCTGCCCCATTCCACTAATTGAGCCACTTACTTTCTTTATTGTTGCATTTAAAGTAACCGATGTATTTGTTGCAGCTTTTACTTCAGCAGCTGTTACTAAGTTGTTTTCTATTTTAATATCTACATCTTGCCCCATTATAGAGGTAGTATTAGATAGTGTTTGTTTAGTTATTAGCTGAAGTTGTTTTCCTACAGGAATTGCTAACTGGGCTTTAACCGAAAAAACCAGAATAATTGCAATGTTTGCTAATACAAATTTTTTCATAATTACACTTTAAAATTGTTTCAAATTACCAATCGCCACCAGCACCGCCACCTCCACTATCTCCACCTCCAAAACCACCGAATCCACCACTATCTCCATCACCTCCAAAACCACCCCCATTAGAAGAACCTCCAAAACCAGTACCACTAAATAACAATGGGGTTAATAAATCTAAACCACCACCTCTTCTATGACCACCACCTCTACCACCACCACTTACTAAAAGAATCACAATAAATACAATTACAACAAATACTATCCAACTACTTCCTCCATCTTTTTTAGAAGACTTGGTTCTTTTAACATTATACTCACCTACTGCTGCTTTTGCCAGGTTATCAGTGGCTAATTCTAACCCTCTAAAATAATTTCCAGTTTTAAAGTTGGGCTTTAAATAAGTATTAATAATGTCTTTGGTAAAAATATCTGTAACTACTCCTTCTAAACCATAGCCAACTTCAATCCATATCTTCCTTTCTTCAATAGCAAATAAAATAAGTATCCCATTATTGGTTTTTTTATTACCAATTT
>JBMLQZ010000506.1:4848-8757 GCA_049241285.1 Chitinophagaceae bacterium
AAACGTAGCATTGGCAACTTCTTCAATAGACTCGTTGTTTAATGACTTTACTGATGCTATAGCAATTTGATTAGATGAATTATTATCTATAGCAACCAATTTGTTTTCTAAACTTTGTACTTGATAATCTGACAAAACGCCAGCAAAATCATTTACCAATTTAGGTGGATTGGGTATAGGCAAAGATTTTTGAGCATGTAGCTGCAACAATCCTATAAAAAAAGTGAGTATTAATAATAATTGCTTCATGCAGTAAATATGATGCGTTCTAAAGAGCTATTGCGAATAAAAAAGTGTGTTAATTACCAAAAACAATATCATCTGAAAGTTCGTTAGTATCTGTTTTTGCATCGTATGGAAAATTCTGATAAAGTGCCTTTCCAATAGAATCAACAATGGTTGCTATGCCATCGGCATAATCGTTTTTGTTAAAGTGATGCATCATTACTTTCACTTGATCGTTCCAAAAACCACTGCCCATTTTTTGATATATTCCTTGATCAGCATAAATAGCTAGTTGACGATCTTTCATGGCAATGTATACCAAAACAGCATTTCGTTCTTTGGTAGTATACATATTTAAGCCATCGAAAAGTTCGATGGCTCTATCTAATGCATTTACAAAACGACATTTACTTTCTATGTATACGCGTATTTCTCCACTAGTTCTTTGTTCTGCCTTTCGTATAGCAGTTACAATTTTTTCTTTTTCAGCAGGGGAAAAATAATCAACCGCTTTTTTTCTATACCAATTAAACATGCAATAGGTTACTTAATATTGAATTGAATATCTGGAGCTTTTTCGCTTCCTGCATCTGCTTTGTAAAACGCCTTCTCTTTAAAATTAAAGACATTAGCAAAAATGTTATTTGGGAAACGAACAACTTTTAAATTGTAATTTTCAACGCTTGCATTATAATCTCTACGAGCAACATTAATTCTATTTTCAGTGCCTTCGATTTGCGTTTGAAAATCTTGGAAAGATTTTGTTGTTTTTAAATCTGGATAAGCTTCTGCTACAGCCATTAATCTACCAAATGCACTTTGTAATTGACCTTGAGCAACTTGATATTTTGCTAAAGATTCAGGATCATTAATATCTACTTTTACTTGAGTTGCACTTGCTCTTGCAGCCATAACATCTCTTAATGTAGATTTTTCGAAGTTTGCAGATCCTTCAATTGTTTTAATTACACTGTTGTACAAATCTGTACGACGTTGATAATTGGTTTCTACATTACTCCATGTTTTTTTTACATCTTGATCTCCTGTGGCTAAACCATTGTAGCTACTACAACCACAGCCACCTAATAATAATAACAACGCTGCAATAACTATCAGCGTAATTGTTTTTGTGTTCATGTTTTTTTATTTTACGTGTTTAAGGTATAGCAAAGCAAATACCAATTTCGTTTTTGACGGAATGACAGTTTATAACGTATCGCTATCAACTTTATCTGCATGTCCTAAGCTTTTTGAAGGATTTACCTGATCTCTAACAAATTGTTTCATTTGTTTTATTTCTATAAAACCGCCAAATTCTTTTCTATCAAAAACTTGTGTATCATTTACCATAACAGTAAACTTTCCATTAACATCACTAGGTTGTAAAAATACTCCTTTTAGATCATCGTTAAACGTACTTAAAAATTCCTGAGCCATATAAGCAGCTCTTAATAACCAATTACATTTTGGACAATAATGAATGGTAACAGTTGGTTTCATTGGGTAATTTTTTAAATATAAAAAGCCAATTTAAGATAATTAAATTGGCTTTAATAGAATTTTATAAAATGAAATTATTCTTTTATTGCTGCAATGCCTGGTAAAGATTTTCCTTCAAAATATTCTAACATTGCACCACCACCAGTGCTTACATAGCTTACTTTATCTGCAAATCCAAATTGGTTTACAGCAGCAACACTATCACCTCCTCCAACTAAACTAAAGGCTCCTTTTGCTGTAGCTTCTGCTATTGCTACTGCTACCGATTTTGTACCGTGTTGAAATTTTTGCATTTCAAAAACACCCATAGGACCATTCCATAAAATGGTTTTAGAACGATGTATTACATTAACAAATTGCTCACAAGCATTTGGACCAATATCTAAACCCATCCAGCCATCAGGAATTTGATTACTTGGTGCTGTAGAAGTATTAGCATCTGCAGCAAAATTATCAGCAATGGTGCTATCGCTTGGCAAATGAATGTTTACACCTTTTTCCGCAGCCTTTTTTAGTAACTGAACAGCTGTTTCAAGACGATCTTCTTCACATAAACTTTTACCAATTTGTCCTCCTTGTGCCTTCATAAATGTATATGCCATACCTCCACCAATAATGATGTCTGTAGCTCTTTCTAATAAATTTTCAATAATTAAAATTTTATCAGAAACTTTTGCTCCACCAATAATGGCAGTAAATGGTTTTTCACTTTCATGCATTACCTTTTCAGCACTTGCCACCTCACCATTCATTAGTAATCCAAACATTTTTTTATCAGCATCAAAGTATTTAGCAATAACAGCAGTGCTTGCATGAGCTCTGTGTGCTGTACCAAATGCATCGTTTACATAAACATCGCCTAAAGTAGCTAGTTTTTGAGCAAATTCTTCATCTCCTTTTTCTTCTTCAGCATAAAAGCGAAGATTTTCTAATAATAATACCTCACCTGCTTGTAAACTAGTTGAAAGTTCTTTAGCACTACTTCCAATACAATCATCTGCAAATTGAACATCTACACCACCTAACAACTCACTTAAATGCATCACAATATGCTTTAATGAATATTTTTCTTCTGGTCCACCTTTTGGTCTGCCTAAATGGCTCATTAAAATAACACTACCACCATCTGCCAAAATTTTTTGTATAGTTGGAATAGCGGCTCTCATTCTATTATCATCTGTTATTGCAAGGGTTTGCTTGTCTAATGGTACATTAAAATCTACTCGAATTAATGCTTTTTGACCAGCAAAATTGTGATTTGAAAATTTGCTCATGTTTGTTTGATTTATAAATATTGTATGAAAAAATGATTGAAGATTATAAGGAATCGAATATAAAACAAAAGCCGCAGAATAATTCTACGGCTTTTGTGGATATTTTAATGAAAAACAGTTTTCATTATCATTTTAAATTATTTGCTAATTAAACCAGCAAAATATTTTACTGTACGAACTAACTGACTAACATAACTCATTTCATTATCGTACCAACTTACCACTTTTACTAATTGTTTATCGCCAACAGCAATTACTTTGGTTTGTGTAGCATCGAATAAAGAACCATAAGTTATACCTACAACATCTGCACTTACAATTTCATCTTCAGTATAACCAAAACTTTCGTTGCTTGCTGCTTTCATTACTGCATTAACTTCTTCTGCTGTTACTTTTTTAGCAACAATAGCAGTTAATTCTGTAACAGAACCAGTAATTACAGGAACACGTTGAGCACTACCATCTAACTTACCTTTTAACTCTGGCAAAACTAAACCAATGGCTTTTGCAGCACCTGTACTGTTAGGTACAATATTAGCAGCAGCAGCTCTAGCTCTACGTAAATCGCCTTTAGCATGTGGAGCATCAAGTGTATTTTGATCGTTGGTGTAAGCATGAATAGTAGTCATACTTCCTGCTTCAATGGTAAATGCATTGTTCAACGCTTGTGCCATTGGAGCCAAACAGTTGGTAGTACAAGATGCACCACTAATAACTGTTTCAGAACCATCTAAAATTTCATGGTTTACATTAAATACTACAGTTTTCATTTCACCAGTTGCTGGTGCAGAAATTACAACACGTTTTGCACCTGCTGTAATGTGAGCTTCTGCTTTAGCTTTATCGGTAAAAAATCCAGTACTTTCAATTACAACATCTACTCCATGTTGACCCCAAGGAATTTGTGCAG
>JBMLQZ010000507.1:0-724 GCA_049241285.1 Chitinophagaceae bacterium
AAATAAATTGATACAAAAATAGATTTTTAATAATTTTGTTATTATAATTAAATTAAAAATAATTTATATTATATAAAAATATATTTATATTTAGTTATTGCAAAATGGGTAATTAACATTCTGAAACTTAAAATGGAAGAGTTTAAAGCATGTAAATATTATTAATTAAAATCCGAAGAACCAATCACCCCATCTATAACCTATATTGGGTAAAAACCAGTTATTTCTCCAACCAGTATTCCAGCGGTTATTGTTCCAGCCATTGTTCCAATTCCAATTATTATTCCAATTGTTATTGTATGCGTTTGCTAATCTAATTTCTCTTCTAAATTCTCTTCTTTCATGCTTACGTTCAAGTTTTGCAGTATACCAATCATATGCTTTATAGGTTTGTTGAACAGTAGTATTTTGGTTAAGCAGTAACGAATCTTTATACTGCATGTATTTATTTTGACTAATTAAATAGTTTGGATTTTGATCTGGCAATAAAGCAGTATTATTTGTTTGAGCAGTTGATACGATAGCTGCAAGTAAAAAGCAGCAGAGTAAATACATTTTCATATACAGTGTTTTAAAAAAAGTTTTTCAATTTTAATGCCATTTTATTGTATTACTTGTTAATAAAAACCTTTTTCAACAGGTAACAATTAGTTAACGATGAATGAAATGTAAAGTTACAGCCATCAAATAAAAATTGTAAATTTTTAAATGTATTTCACAATAC
>JBMLQZ010000507.1:734-4760 GCA_049241285.1 Chitinophagaceae bacterium
ATTTATCATTAAGAAGGTACAAAACAGTATTTTGCAGTGTATAAATTGTATTGATATGTTTTTTAAGTATAGCTTTTGTTTGGGGTTATTTTTCTTTATTGCAGCTTGTACACCCAAGCCTTACTCAAAAACTAATAAGGTTTATAAGCAACAAGTTAAAAAGTTTGGCAAAACTATAGCAACCTATCCTTTACCGGCTGTTGCAGATAGTATTCAAATGGCAGAACAATGGGTAGGCACAACCAATCTTGGAATGAGAAAACCAAATTTTGTAATTATACACCATACTGCACAAAATAGCTGTGAGCAAACATTAAAAACGTTTACACTACCTCGTACACAAGTAAGTGCACATTATGTTATTTGCAGAAATGGTTCGGTACATCAAATGTTGAATGATTATTTAAGAGCTTGGCATGCCGGTAATAGTAAATGGGGAAGCAATACCGATATTAACTCAGCATCTATTGGTATTGAATTAGATAACAATGGGTTTGAACCATTTTCTACTGAACAAATCAATAGTCTTATTCAACTGCTTGATGTTTTAAAGAAGAAACATCAAATACCAGCTGCTAATTTTATTGGTCATGGTGATATTGCACCTACAAGAAAAAATGATCCTAGCATCTTATTTCCTTGGAAACAATTAGCAGATAAAGGTTTTGGTTTGTGGTACGATGCATTGCCTACCATGGCTCAACCAGATAGTAATTTTAACACATTACATGCATTGAGAATAATTGGTTACGATATAAAAGATACTACAGCAGCAATACGTTCATTTAAACGTCACTTTTTACAAGATAGTACAAGAAAAATGAATGAGATAGATAGAATGGTACTGTTTAATTTGTATAAAAAATATTTATAAGAATTAGTCATAATTAAAACCTTACTTACGTATAATAATATCTTCTTTAGCAGCCCAGTTTGCAATATCTTGTTTAGATAAAGCTTGTGCCATCAAATCTGGAAATTGATCTGGTGTACAAGCAAAAACAGGAATACCAATACTAGCAAAAAATTGAGCATTTTGATGGTCGTAAGCAGGTGCTCCTTCATCGTTTAAAGCAAGTAATACAATTACTTGTACACCAGCATTTACAAGCTCTACAGCCTTTTTTCGCATTTCGTTTTGATTGCCGCCTTCGTATAAATCACTCACTAAAACCAAAACAGTATCCAAAGGACGATGTATGATTTGTTTACAATAAGATAATGCTGCATGAATATCTGTTCCTCCTCCTAGTTGAACACCAAATAATAGTTCAATAGGATCTGTTAACGATTCAGTTAAATCTGCAACTGCCGTATCAAAAACAATCATTTTTGTATGAACAGCAGGAATCGATGCCATTACCGATCCAAAAATGCCTGAGTAAACAACCGAAGAACCCATAGAGCCACTTTGATCTAAACATAAAATGATGTCTTTTAATGCACTACGTTTTCTACCGTATCCAATTGTAACTTCTGGAATAATAGTTTTATAATCAGCTTGATAATGCTTTAAATTTTTAAGGATGGTTTTGTGCCAATTTATTTCATGGTGTTTAGGGCGAAAGTTTTGAACACTTCTATTTAAGCTACCAACAATTGCTTGCTGCATAGGCTGACTCAATTTTCGCATTAATTCCTCAACAACTTTACGTACAACTTGCCTTGCCGTATCTTTTGTTTTATCTGGAATTACTTTGCTTAATGTTAAAAGCGTTGCTACCAAATGCACATCGGCTTCAACAGCTTCAAGCATTTCTTTTTCAAATAACATTTGTGTTAAATTCAATCTTTGTAAGGCATCTCTTTGCATTATTTGCACAACCGTATTAGGAAAAAAACTACGAATGTCGCCTAACCAACGATTTACATTTGGAGAAGATGCTCCTAAACCACCCTCTTTATTACTATCATATAAAGCATTTAAAGTATTATCCATTTGAATATCTGTAGCAACCAAGTTTATGCCTGTGCCATCATTATCTTGAGCACCTAATATCAGTCTCCATTTTCTTAACAAAATATCATTTTGCATGTGCTAATAATTTAAAGTTCTTTTTGTAATGGATGAAAAGAATAGCCCATTAATTGCATGATTAGTGGAATGGATGTAACCGCTTTAGCCGTATTGAATGTTGCATTTGTAGAAGTGTTATTGTTAGATGATGCTCCGTTGCTTTTTACTTTCTCACCTAACTTTCTTCTTTCTGACGTTGAAAAGTTGCTAAAGGTGCGTCTAAGTAAAGGAAGTGCTTGAATAAAACTTTCTTCATCTAATTGTTCAACCCAACTGTTTACTATTTGCCATAAATGATGGTTCAGTAATAATAAGGTTCCGCTACCTTTTAAAAATCCTTCTAACCAAGCTGCTGCATCTGCAACTGGCAGCGATTTACTTAAGCTACTGTAAAATAAATGAAGTAGCACATTGGTGTCTAAAGCATTTTCATCCATCAATTGCCTTGCAGCAAAACCACGTAAAATTGGTGCTGCATTTTTTTGAAAAGCAATTTGTTGCAAACAACTGTTCCACTCTTGAATATAGGTTTGCTCTTGTAATAAGTGAATGCTATGATGTATGCTGATACAATTTTCTGTGAGGCTATTGGCTGTTTCTTCATTAATTCCACAACAAGCAATAGGTAAACCAATACAAACCCTAGTAATCATACTTTCAGCAATTTCTCTAACCATTTCAGCATCTGTATTTCTTACATTTCCATAACGCATAATGCCTACAATACCTGGTAATACAGCAACAAGCTGTATTACATCATTCGTTGCTGCAGCTACCGATACAATACGCTTTGCAATAGCAGATGCTGCTGATGATAAATTTGCTGGAATTACATTTTGAAGTAAAGCAGTAATTTCTGATAACTGGTTTAATGTATTGCATTGATGAATCATCCATGCGTTACTTGCTTCTTCTACCGTGTTGCCCCAAACGCCTTTTTCTATTATTTGAATAACAAAATTTGGTTGCCACAATAATTGCCATTGTTCTTTAAAAGTGCCTTTGCCGCTAACAAAATGTTTGTTTCCCCAGAATATTTCTAAGAGGGTTAGCCGATGTAAAAAAATGCTTCGTTCTAAATCGTTTTCTTTTCTTAAATCAAGTAAATACTCTTTTTTATCTGCATTAATTGGCAAACGTAATTTTTTTTGAAGCTTTTCAATATCAACTAATAATGGTGGTTTAGGCACATTGTCTGATACAGTGCCAATTGTATTGCTTACAATACATTCTTTTTGTACTAAGTTTAATAAAATAGTTTCTCCATTACAAAATACACTTAAGGTAGCTTCATTTAATTCTTCTAAACCAATAGATGAATAATTTCTTAATGCTGCTAAGCTATTAGCTAAACGAACAGCTTCAATAACATGAGCCACTGAAACATCTATTTGATTTTCTCTAAACAAGCTAGCTACTTTCGATAACCAAATAGTGCCATCGTCTGAAGGATGATTCCATAAATGATCGTACCAACCTGGTGAAACTATGCCTGCTCCATAACCACTATACAAGCTTAGTCTATCGTAAGTCCAAGGAATCCAAGTTGCTTCTATTTTTACTTTGGGTAATGATTTTAATAATGCATTATCATCTTTAGCTGGTGGCATTTTTGTAAGAGCAGGAACATGCCATGCACCACATATAACTACAATGGTTTGAAACATTTCTTTTTCTGCCTGACGTATCATTTTTCGCATCCAAGCTTCTCGTAATTGTTCTTCTGTATCGTTTGTTTGGTCGGTGTTTTCTCTTATAGCATGCACGGCTTCACTTACGGCTTCAAAAACCTCGGCATTGTTTTTACGCTGCTCAAACATGTATTCCCACCATTTTTCTTCGTTGGAAAAGCCTGCGGCTTTTGCTAGATGATCAATGCTGATTTTTTGAATTTGTATATCAGTTGTATATCGTTAATAGCTACTCTTTAAGAAAAATCATCATTTTATGGCTTCTCATTGAATGGCGTATTCGAAAAAGTTTGTTGGTGGAGTATAAACGAAGAAACT
>JBMLQZ010000508.1:0-13471 GCA_049241285.1 Chitinophagaceae bacterium
AAACGGTTTTTTGGCCAAGCAAACAGATTTAGTTGTAAGTGGAATTTGTAAAAACTGCAACTAATTCATTCTATAATTCCAAAAAAACTACTTGCTTTTTATTACCGTTTGCTTACTGTAGATTTGCTACACATTTACCTCAATTATTTAAACGCTCTAAATGATTTTAGTTACTGGTGCAAATGGTTTAGTAGGACAACACCTTATTAGCTATTTGTTGCAACAAGGCAAAAAAGTTAGAGCAACCTTTCACACTTCAAAACCCACTATTGTTCACCCAAATTTAGAGTGGATACAAACAGATATTTTAGATGTAGAAGAGGTTGAAGTGGCATTAACCAATATTACTCAAGTATATCATTGTGCTGCTGTGGTTTCGTTCCATAAAAGTCAACAACAAAGTTTGTTGAAAATTAATGTTGAAGGAACGGCAAATATTGTAAATGCATGTATTGATGCGAATATTGAAAAACTGGTATTCGTAAGTTCTGTTGCAGCTTTGGGAAGAATAAGAGAAAACGAAACCATTCATGAAGGCATGAAATGGACGCCAGAAACCAGTAATAGCACATATGGCAAATCAAAATATTTGGCCGAAATGGAAGTTTGGAGAGGCATTGGAGAAGGCTTACCAGCTGTAATTGTAAATCCTAGTATTATTTTAGGTGCTGCTAATTGGAATGGCGGCTCTGCTGGAATTTTTAAATCGGCTTATAATGAATTTCCATGGTATACAACTGGGGTTAGTGGTTTTGTTGATGTTATGGATGTTGTAAAAGCTATGGTACTGTTAATGGATAGTACAATTGTAGGTGAGCGGTTTATTGTTAGTGCAGAAAACACCTCGTATCAACATATTTTTTCTTCTATTGCAAAAGGTTTTGGAAAAAAACCACCCTATAAAAAAGTAACTCCATTATTAGCCAGTATTGTTTGGAGGGTTGAGGCTATAAAAGCATTTTTTACAGGAAAAAAGCCACTTTTGACTAAAGAAACTGCTGCAACGGCTCAAGCAAAAGTTTATTTTGATAATAATAAACTATTGCAATATTTACCAGAGTTCACCTATACACCCATTGCTATTTCAATTGATAGAATTTGTAAGGAATTTATTAAAATGTATCATTTGCAATCATAAATATGCTACGATTTTCTTACATATTATTGTTTGCTTTTTCGTTGTACACACCAACGGCATTAAGATGGTTTGCTTATGCACAATGTATTGTAAGCATTTCAAATATTAATGAGGCAGATTGGTGTAGTTGTAAAATTTCTGGATTAAATACTTCAAATACAAACGATACACCCAATAATGCTACTGTTGTTTCTATCCAAATAGAAGATAAATATGTATCTGCTAAAACTAATATACACATTAGTTTGCCACCTGTAAAAAATGTTGTTGTTGCTTTAATGCAAAACAAATTAATGGGTAGTAATTTTTCAAATGGTGTTTTTCGCCCTCCTTGTTCATAGCATTCATATCACCCATTTTTTGATTGATTAACAAAAGCTACTTTAATCAATCATTGTTTGTATGCTATTTTATATAGCGTACAGTTTTCATATACTTATCATTTAAAATAATTTTATGCTTAAAAATATTATCGCATTATTATGCCCAATATTATTTATTGCTTGCAATAAAAAGGCGGCACCGTCAAATACACCAATTACTAATAGAGTTGTAGTAAATAAACAACAACAAACTAATTTATTAGGGCATTGTAGTATTAGCTCCTTACAACAAGCACCGTTTAATAGCTGGTTTTATCTACAACAGCAAAACTATAAGCCAGATTCTTCTATTGTAAAAGGCATTGAACCATTCATTCAACAAACAACCATCGAAATATTTTTAGGTACTTGGTGTGGCGATAGCAAAAGAGAAGTACCAAAAATGCTACAGGTTTTAAGAATGGCTAATATAGATACAAGTGCCATTCGATTAATCTTTGTTTCTAGTGAAGATTCTATATATAAACAAAGCCCTGAAAAAGAAGAGAAGGGTAAGTATATACACAGAGTGCCAACGTTTATTGTTTACCAAAAGAAAAAAGAAATTGGTAGAATTGTAGAATCGCCAATTGTAAGTTTAGAACAAGATTTACTGGATATTTTATCGAAAAAATCATATGAGCCCAAATACAAAGCCATTAATTATTGGATAAAGTATGTAGGCAATAAAAACAAACCATTATCCAATAAAAAATTAGAAAATATTGCCCAACAATTAAAAGATTTGTGTAAAAATGCTGGTGAACTGAATAGTTACGGTTATGTTGCTTTGGCTCAAAAAAACACTACAGAAGCGATTAATATTTTTACCTTAAATACCATTTTGTATCCAACTAACGACAATTGTTTTGATAGTTTAGGAGATGCCTATTTAAATACTAAGAATATAGCAAAAGCAAAAGAAATGTTTCAAAAGGCACTTAGCTTAAATCCACAAAACGCTCATGCGGCTGAATTATTAAAAAAGCTATAAACATTTAAACAAATTTTAGTATCCCTATCATGTGTTTCAGTTACACTGATAGGGATTTTTATTTTCATCAAGTTATTTTACCGTTCATCACATTGATTGTTTCTTAAAGATTTTTGCATTTGATATAATCAATTGATTATCAATTATTTATAAAATTGTACAAATCTAGAGTCAGCCTATTACTAAAAAAAACTTGGTACTTTGTTTTGCATAGTACCAAATATTCTACATCTTTGTGTTGTCAAAGTAGCAAATCAGTCATCAAAAACTGAAACAATCACTACCAAAAATTAAAAACAATAAAAATATTTTACAATGAAAACGCAAAACAACAACATCTTAAAAGGTTTAAATCAAAACACTTTAAGTCAATTAGTAACAGTAGTAAATGAAACTATTGCAACAACAGTAACTGCTTCTGCAAAAAACAATTTTGGTGCAGCGGAATTATGGAACATTCAACGTATGCGTAAAACACAATTAGTTAGCAACGGTTATAGAAATAGATTTTCTGTTTTATAATTTTTTGAGAAGAAACAAAACTTTAATTATAATAAAGCTTGCCAAATACAAAAAAGTTAACAAGCACTAAAAACGCCAAATCATGGATATTCAAAACACACAAAGTCAAATGCGGAAGGGCGTTCTAGAATTCTGTATTCTATCTGTCATTCGTCAGGGCGAAGTTTACCCAAGTGATATTGTAGATAAAATGAAAGCCGCCAACTTACATATTTTAGAAGGTACACTGTATCCTTTACTTACAAGATTAAAGAACGCTGAATATTTAACGTATCGCTGGGTTGAAAGTAACAGTGGACCACCACGTAAATATTTTGTAATGACCGATAAAGGCCTAGCTTTTTACAGTGAATTAGAAAAAACTTGGAAAGAATTAGCCGACGCCGTTCAGGCACTTACACAGCCCATAGAAAACCACCAAAACCAACTTTAACCAACCGAAAAATAACAATCATGAAAAAGGTAATTAATATAAACTTTCAAGGTAGGGTTGTTCCTATCGAAGAAAATGCCTACGATATTTTACAAAAATATGTAGAGAGCTTAAAAAAATATTTTGCAAACGAAGAAGGTAAAGACGAAATTATTAATGATATAGAAAGCCGCATTGCCGAATTATTTGCAGAAACATTGAAAAAAGGTAGCACTTGCATTTCTGATGATGATGTTAATAACATTATTGATAGCATGGGCCGTCCAGAAGATTTTGATGGTGAAGAAGAAAAGGTAAAAACACAATTAGGTGCTGAAGAAAATACCAATAATACCTACCAACAACAAGCTGCATTTACGAGCAATGTTAACCGCCGTTTGTACCGTGATGAAAACAACAAAGTTTTAGGTGGTGTGTGTAGTGGTATTGCCAACTATTTTGGTGTAGAGCCATTAATTGTAAGAATAATTGCAGTTGTTATTTTTGGTGTATTCTTTATTCCATATATTATATTATGGGTAGCCGTACCAAGTAGTGCTACACAAGTAATAGGTAGTGTAAGAAAACGTTTGTTTAGAGATACAGACGATAAAATAATTGCCGGTGTTGCTAGTGGTTTAGGTCATTATTTTGGTGTAAACCCTTGGATTCCAAGAATATTGTTTTTAATTCCATTTTTATCTTTTGTTACAAGATGGAGTAGTTGGGGAATGTTCGACTTTCCACATTTTGTAAGTCTATCATTTAGTCCAGGTGCTACTATATTATATATTATACTTTGGCTTATTCTTCCAGAAGCAATTACAAGTGCCGATAAATTAGAAATGCGTGGAGAACGAGTAGACCTTAATAGCATTAAGCAAACCATTCAAACCGATATGGAAGGCTTTAAAAACAGAGCTGAAAAATTTGGTGAAGAATTAAAAAACAAAGCAGAAGCTTTTAGTAAAGATTTTACACCAAAAGCCCAACAATTTGGCAACGAAACTGCCTATGTAGCAAAAAAAGCAAGTAGAGGTTTTGGGGATATCATTGCATTAATAGCTAAAATATTTGCCTATTTTATTCTTGCAGTTGTATTGTTTTCTATTGTTGCTGCTTTATTTGCTGTAGGTGTAACATTTATTGGTTTATCGCCTGCTGCTGAATATATTATTAACGATGGTTGGCAATCGGTATTTGCTTGGGGAAGTTTACTTCTATTTATTTGGGTACCTATTATTGGAATTATTACTTGGATTATTCGTAGAATAATTAAAGCAAAAAATAACAACATTATGCGTTACTCTTTTGTAGCCATTTGGTTGGTAGGTTTGTTTTGCACCATTGGTTTGGCCGTTTCGTTGAGAAACGATTTTAGATATAAAAGTGCTCCTAACGAACAACAATATACTTTAAACAATCCTTCTGTAAACAAGTTAGAAGTGCACTTATCGGGTGGAAAATATTTTACCGATAAAAAAACTTTCAAAATAGAACCCTTTCATTTTTTAGAAGACGATACAGTATATGTTCCAAATACCAGAATCAGAATTGTACGATCTGCCAACGATAGTTTTCAAGTAAATATTTTAAAAGTTAGCAACGGTTTTTCTAAACAACAAGCCAATAAATTAGCTGATAAAATAGAATACGGAATTACACAAAAAGATACCATTTTATCGCTGTACAAAGGCATTGCAATTAATAAAGATGATAAGTTTAGAAACCAACGTATCATTATTACAATTGCAGTTCCATTGGGTAAAAAAATAAAGATCGACGAAAAAATTGGCTGGCACAACGATGTACATATTGGCTTTAACGATGATAATTGGAGATGGAGAGGCGATTACAGTGAAGATGGTGAATTCTATTGGGAAAGCGATAAAGAATACATAATGACGGAAAAGGGTTTGGAAAGAACAAATAAAAGTGCTTTTGAAGATGAAGACGACAATAGCGACAATTTAGAAAAATACAAACGCAGCCGTGAAGAATTAGAAAGAGAAATTGAACAACAACAACGTGATATTGAAGAGAAAAAACGTGAATTACAACGTTCTTTAGATGAAAAAGAAAGAGAATTAGAATTGAAGAAAAAAGAATTGAAGAAAGAAATAGATAGCACTATTCGTTATAAATATCAAAAAGCTGTAGCAAATAATGCCATAAAAATTTCCAAAGAATGCAATAGTGATGTAACAGAACTCTCATCAAGAGTCTATCTTTTACAAGTTGCAGGCTAAAACTCGGTTAAAGTTGGGGAGACACAAGACCTCCGTTTTAATCTTATAATAGAGGTCTTCCCTTTTTTAAAAAATCCGATGAAAAGCCAAGCTTTATCATCTTTACATACAAACAACCAACATCAAACGCAATGATTTAAAACCATTGCGTTTTTATTTTGTATAAAAGGTATTACTAATTTTATTACAAATAATTTTGTACAAAAAGCTACTATGAATATTGCAGATATTAGAAAAGATTATCAATTACAATCGTTAAGCGAATCTGATGTGCATTCAAACCCAATTGCTCAATTTGCAAAATGGTGGGATGAAGCAATGAATAGTAATATTGATGAAGTGAATGCCATGTCTTTAGCAACTGCAAATAAATCAGGAGTTCCCTCTGTAAGAATTGTTCTTTTAAAAGGATTTTCTGAAAAAGGATTTAGTTTTTTTACCAATTATGAAAGCAGAAAAGGAAGAGAAATTGTAGAAAACCCTGTTGTATCATTAGCGTTTTTTTGGAAAGAATTACAGCGACAAGTTTGTGTATCTGGAACTATAGAAAAATTAACGGCTAGTGAAAGTGACGAATATTTTTTTAGTAGGCCAGCTGGTAGTAGAATTGGTGCTTGGAGTTCGCCACAAAGTAGTGTTATTTCAGATAGATCTATACTAGAAAATAATGTTCAAAAATATACCGAGAAGTTTGGAGAGAATATTCCTCGTCCAGCACATTGGGGCGGCTTTTTAGTTATTCCCAATAAAATTGAGTTTTGGCAAGGCAGAAGCAGTAGATTACACGATAGAATCTTGTATACAAAACAAACTAACCAAGATTGGAAAATTGAAAGATTGGCTCCATAGTTGATACTTTTAATGAGATTTGTAAACAATGGACATTGCAATATTTAACATACATAATTATCATGAAATTTGCGATTGGTTATGTAAAAAAGATGTTGCAATAAAAGAAATAATTGCCAAATACGGTTATCCGCCTCTTTGGCAAAGAACCCCCAATTTTGAAACACTCATTCACATAATTCTAGAACAACAAGTTTCATTAGCTTCTGCAAATGCTGCTTTCCAAAAACTAAAACAATTAATTCATTACGTTACAGCAGAAAAAATTCTTTCTTTAACAGACGAGCAATTAAAAGCCTGCTATTTTAGTAAACAAAAAAAAATCTGCGCTAAAGATTTAGCACAAAAAGTACAAAATGGTGTGATTATTTTAGAAGAGTTGAATGTATTAACCGATGCAGCAATTCTACATGAATTAAAAAAGGTAAAAGGAATTGGCGATTGGACAGCAACAGTTTATTTAATGATGGCTTTACATAGAAGCAATCTTTTTCCAGCAGGTGATATTGCTTTAATAAATAGTATTAAATACGAGAAGAATTTATCCTCAAATACTACTGCAGAAACGATTATTGAATTGGCAAACGAATGGAAACCTTACAGAACGGTTGCTAGTTTTGTTTTTTGGTGGAGTTATATTAACAGAAAAAATATTCAGTGGCATCCTTAGTTTTTATTAAAAATAAACACAAAAGGTTTAAGTGCTTTTTCTCTAATAATCTGCTGTATTAAATGAATTTTTTTAATAACCTTATACTTATTTACATCAATAATTTCATGAGCCGTACAAAATGAATGCAGGTTTTCTACATTAAACAATAACGTGTTTAATATCTCTAACTCATGTTTAAGAGAGTCGTCGCTTAAAGAAGCGTTTTTCGATAGTACAAGCAAATCTCTATTTCCAGCTTTCATAACAAAGGTTTTCTTTGTTTACTAATTAATTAGCCAATTACTTTTCTTGATGGGCACATGCAAGATTTTTTGTAAGATGCTTTTGTGCCAGAACATGATGCTAATAAAACAATCATAAACAACAAATAAAATATTTGGTTTAATTTTTTTTTCATAATTACTAATAAAATTAATAGAAACTATTGTTATCATCATAATTTTAACGCTTCAATGGCAAAATTTAATATACAAAGAATATTAATTGCTCCTTTAGATTGGGGTTTGGGCCATGCAACAAGATGTATACCCATTATTCATGCCCTTCAACAAAAAAATTATGTTGTAATTATTGCATGTAATCAAGTACAAAAGTTACTACTTTCTACCGAATGTACCAATGTTGTTTTTATTGATTTAGAGGGTTATCAAATTCGCTATTCTAAAAAGAAATGGTGGTTTGCTTTTAAAATGTTATTTCAAATTAATAAAATATTATTTGCAATAAAAAATGAACATAATTGGTTAAATAATATTGTTGAAAAATACAAAATTGATTTAGTAATAAGCGATAATCGGTATGGTTTACATACGCAAAAAATTCCTTGCATTTTTATTACACATCAACTACTTGTTAAGGCTCCTTTTAGTTGGGCAGAAGTGCTAATTCAAAAAAAATTATATCAATATATTAATCGCTTTTCTTGTGTTTGGGTTCCTGATGTTGCAGGCGAAAATAATATTGCCGGCAAATTGTCTCATCCTACAACATTACCCAATATTCCAGTACATTATATTGGTCTACTATCTCGTTTTCAAAATCAAGAACAAGTTCAAATCATTTACAAATATTGTTTTCTAATTTCTGGTCCAGAACCACAAAGATCAATTCTAGAAAAAACAATTTTTTATCAATTAGAAAACATACAAGAGCCCATTGTTTTTATTAGAGGTTTGCCTAATTGCAACGATGTGCTTTCTTCAAAAAACCACAATATTGTGGTGTATAATCATATACAAGGAAACGCCTTAAACAATATTATACAGAGTAGTGAATTTGTATTTAGTAGAAGTGGATATACTACCGTTATGGAATTGCTTTGTATGCAAAAAAAGGCGGTGTTTATTCCTACACCTGCACAAACCGAACAAGAATATTTGGCAGAAGTTTTAGAAGAAAGGAGTTATGCACCGTACGTTACACAAAATTCATTTCAATTTCAAACAGCAGTTGATTTGGCAAATTCTTTTAACTATCAATTTTCAAACTTAACATCAAATGAAAATGATTTAGCCAATGCTCTTCATACACACATCCAAAATTTATAGCTAAGGCTTGTTACTTTTTATATTACATCATGACCGTTAAAGCAAAAGCTCATATTGCAGTTTTAATTGCCAATTTCTTTTTTGGTGGTAGCATGGTTGCAGTAAAACATATTACACCCTATGTAATGCAACCACTAGCAGTAAATGTGCTTAGAGTTTCTGTTGCTTTTTCGCTATTTTGGCTATTATATTTTTTTAAGCCATCTAATGCATCCATTCAACAAAAACATATACCTCGTTTTATTATTTGTGCTATTTGTGGCGTAGTTATTAATCAAATATTATTTATTAAAGGGGTTTCATTAACAACGCCCATTCATGCTTCTTTGTTAAGTTTAAGTACACCCATAGCTATCACCATTATTGCTGCTTGGTTATTAAAAGAAATGTTATCTATTTCTAAAATTATGGGGCTTTTATTGGGAATTGCAGGAGCTAGTATTTTGGTATTATCAAAAACCAAAGATGCGGTTGCAAGCAATATGGTAACAGGTGATATTTTTGTAATTATCAATGCTATTTCTTATGCTTTTTATCTTGTGCTAGCAAGACCATTAATGAATGAATATCCTGCCATACATGTTACCAGATGGATATTTTTATTAGGTGCTCTCTGCATTGTTCCCATTGGATTTAAAGATGTATTGGCAATTCAATGGCATCTTTTTGAATTTTCTCATTGGTTTGCTTTGTGCTTTTTAGTATTGGGTGCAACATTTTTTGCTTATTTATTTATTGTTTATGGTATTTCTATTTTAGGAGCATCAGTTACAGGAACGTACATTTATACACAACCAATTTTTGCCACAATAACTGCTATGATTTTGTTTAATGAGCACCTTAGCTTATTAAAAATATTTGCTGCTGTTTGTATTTTCAGTGGGGTTTTTATTGCCAATTATAAAAGAAAATAAATGTATGGGTAAGTTGTTTGCTTCTAAAAAAACAATAATGTTTACTTGTTTATTGTATCAACATGTATTGATATAAAGAAAATGAATAAATCTACTCACTAAAATTCCCAATCATTGCTTATTTTGCTGCAAGTTGTTAGTAACCATTTATGAAATTACTTAGCCCAGCCATATCTCGTTTAGCTCGTTTTCGTCATTGGCGTATTGAGCAATGGGTTGAAAATCCTATTGAAGCACAGAGAGAAGTATTACAAGACTTAGTAACACATGCTCAGTTTACAGAAATAGGTAGACAATATGGATTGAACAATTTGTTTTCGGTAAGAGATTTTAAAAAAGCAATTCCAATTCATGAATATGATCAACTAAAACCTTACATAGATAGATTAATGGCTGGTGAAGAAAAGATTCTTTGGAATACACCGGTTAATTGGTTTGCTAAAAGTAGTGGCACAACGAACGATAAAAGTAAGTTTATACCCATTACTGACGAAAGTTTGCAAGACTGTCATTACCAAGCATCAAAAGATGTTTTGAGCATGTATTACAATTTTAATCCAGATAGCGATTTGCTTACTGGTAAAGGTTTGGTAATTGGTGGCAGTCATCAAATTAGTATGTTGAATGAAGAAATTCAATATGGCGATTTAAGTGCTGTGCTTTTACAAAACGCTCCTGTTTGGGCAAATTGGATACGAACTCCAGAACTTTCCATTGCTTTATTAGATGAATGGGAACACAAAATAGAACAATTAGCAAAAAGCACTATAGAAGAAAATGTAACATCTATTTCTGGTGTGCCCACATGGACCCTTATTTTAATTAAACGCATATTACAAATTACCGGTAAGCAAACCCTTAAAGAAGTTTGGCCAAACCTTGAATTATATATACATGGTGGGGTTTCATTTGTTCCTTATAAAACTCAATTCGAGAAACTTATTGGCAATGGTGTTCATTATATTGATTTATATAATGCTAGTGAGGGGTTTTTTGCAGCTCAAGACAGTCCAGATGCAGATGGCATGTTGCTGTTTTTACATCATGGAATTTTTTATGAATTTATGCCTGTTGAAGAATACGGAAAACCTAATCCAAAAACCATAGGCTTACAAGATGTAGAAATAGGCCGTAATTATGCTCTTGTTATTAGTACAAATGCTGGTCTGTGGCGTTATTTAGTTGGAGACACGATACAGTTTACCGCCACATATCCTTTTAGAATAAAAGTTGCCGGTAGATTAAAACATTTTATAAACGCTTTTGGTGAGGAAGTAATGGTAGATAATACAGACAAGGCATTGGCTATTGCATGCGAAAAAACAAATGCCGTTGTAACCGAATATACTGCTGCACCGGTTTATTTTTCTGATGAAGCAAATGGCTGTCATGAATGGTTAATTGAATTTGAAAAAGCACCACCTAATTTATTAGAATTTACAATTGAATTAGATGCTGCTTTAAAAAGCTTTAATAGCGATTATGAAGCTAAAAGACATAAAGACATTGCTTTAAAATTACCTATTATTAATTCTGTTACTAAACAAACATTTCATAGATGGTTGCATAGCAAAGGCAAACTTGGTGGACAGCACAAAGTACCTAGATTGTGTAATGATAGAAGATATATTGATGAAATAATAGGCTTCTCAAATTATTCATTTTAAGGAACAGGATCATGACCATGACCACCCCATGGATGACAGCTTGCTATTCGTTTTGCAGACAACCAAAAACCCTTTATTACTCCATATTTTTGAAATGCCTCAATAGCATAATGTGAACAAGTAGGTGTATACCTACATTTAGGCCCCAACCATGGAGAAATAATATATTGGTAACACCGTATAATTAGCACAAACGGCCAACTAAGCAGGTGTAGTATTTGTTTCATGTAAAACTTGTATCAGTTTATTGATAATAATAGGCATTTTCTTTTTCATTACAGCTGTTGTTACAACTGATTTATCTATGTACATAAAAAACACAGCTAATTGCAAATTATTCTCCTGAACATAGGTATGTAATGGTAGCTTGTTTAATCGATATTGTTCTCTTAAAATTCGTTTTATTCTGTTTCTATCAACTGCTTTTTTAAAGTTTCTACTACTGGCAGTAACACCAATTTTCAACGGAAAATCAACTGTTTCAGTAATTGGCAAATACATCACTTTTACAGGAAAAACTAAAAACGATTTTCCATTGGCAAATAAACTTTCAATAAGTTTTTTGCTTTTTAATTTTTCTTGTTTGTTAAATGTAAAAATTGCTGCCAACCAAAATTGTTTATTAGTAAAGAATAAAGGTACATATACAAAACAATAACCGCCTACATTATGAAAACGAGGCGGCTAATTTGATACTAATTAATAAAAATTAATAGTTAATTACTTGCTCTTCTATAGTTTCTGGAATATCTCTCCAGGTATATTGTTGTGTTCTTAATTGTGGTTCAAAACCTGCTTCTTTTATAGCGTCTTGAATAGTTTTATAAGTAAACCTATGTGGAGCCCCTGCAGCACTTACCACATTTTCTTCAATCATAATACTACCAAAATCGTTAGCACCTGCATGTAAACAAATTTGGGCTGTTTGTTTGCCTACAGTTAACCAACTTGCTTGTATATTTTTAACATTAGGTAGCATTATTCTACTTAATGATATCATTCTAATGTACTCATCTGGTGTGGTTAGGTTTTGAACGCCTCTAATTTTAGTAAGCAAGGTATCAACATCTTGAAAAGTCCAAGGAATAAATGCTAAAAATCCATGTGCATCTGCTGGTTTTTTTGCCTGCGTTTCTCTAATTTTCACTAAATGAATAAAGCGTTCTTCAATAGTTTCAACATGACCAAACATCATGGTAGCACTTGTGGTAATATGTAAGTTATGTGCTTGATGCATTACTTCTAACCATTCATCTGCTCCACATTTTCCTTTACTAATTAACCTTCTAACTCTATCAATTAATATTTCTGCTCCTGCACCTGGTAAAGAATCTAGTCCAGCTTCTTTTAATGCTTTTAATACCTCGTAATGTGTGCTTTTTTCTAGCTTAGTAATATGTGCTATTTCTGGTGGACCAAGTGCATGTAACTTAATAGTTGGATATTCTTGCTTTATGGCTTTAAACGTATCAACATAAAATTGTAATCCTAGTTCTGGATGATGCCCCCCTTGAAGCAATAGTTGATCTCCACCATATTTTAAAGTTTCTTCTATTTTTTTACGATAGGTAGGCATATCGGTAATATATGCATCGGCATGACCAGGAATTCTATAAAAATTACAAAACTTACAGTTGGCAATACATACATTGGTTGTATTTACATTTCTATCAATTTGCCAAGTTACTTTACCATGTGGTACTTGTATTTTTCTTAGTTCATCTGCAACAAACATTAAATCGGTTAAAGGTGCATTTTCAAACAAATACATTCCTTCTTCAACACTTAAAAACTCAAAAGCTAGGGCTTTTTTATACAAATCTGCAAGATTCATGTGCTTTCCTTTTAATCTAAATTGTAACAAAGGTACGGTTGGTATTGTTGCATTTTATTAATTATCCTATTTACTATAATAGAAAAACAATTAGCTATTTGGTATTATTAAAAAACCATGTTGCCTTTGTTTTTTATTTGTTCGTTGGTTAATTCTGCTACCATTTGTACTCCATTAATGGTTTTTATTGCTTGTTTTATCCAATTGCAAGTATCATCATCTACGGTGTCGTTTTTCATTAACCATAAATAATCCATGTGCTTAAATTCTGGCAACAAATATTCGCCATCACAATATTTATTATATAAAT
>JBMLQZ010000509.1:0-1615 GCA_049241285.1 Chitinophagaceae bacterium
AAGTATTAAAACTGCAGAAGCAGCAAAGGTTATTGAAAATGCTCAGCGTGATTTAAACATTGCTTTTGTAAATGAATTATCTATAATTTTCGATAAAATGGATTTAGATACTCGCGATGTTTTAGATGCTGCTGGAACTAAATGGAATTTTTTAAAGTTTGAACCAGGATTAGTTGGTGGACATTGCATAGGTGTAGACCCTTATTATTTAGCTTTTAAAGCAGAACAGTTAGGGTTTGTGCCACAAGTAATTCACAGTGGTAGGCATTTAAATAATAGCATGGGTAAGCATATTGCCGAAAAAGTGCTAAAAACTTTAATTAATCAAAATAAAACCATTGCTCAAAGTAAGGTATTGGTTTTAGGCTGTACTTTTAAGGAAAATGTAGGAGATACACGTAACTCTAAAGTTGTAGATATTATTACAGCTTTAAACGAGTATCAAATAAAAACGGTAGTGGTAGACCCAGAAGTTACAGCTACCAAAGAACAATTACATTTACCTTTTAAAGTTCACCAATCTATCAGTGAAAACGAACAATTTGATGCGGTTATTTTAGCAGTAAAACACAATTCTTTCGAAAATTATACTTTAGAAAAATTAAAACAAGCTTCAATTAGTTACAACTTAAATTTATTTGATGTAAAAGCTTTTTACAATCCAATCGAAGCCAAGCAAATTTGTAATGTGTATTGGAGATTATAAGAATTATGAAAGTTTCAATAATTACAGCAACTTATAACAGTGAAAAAACGATTATTGATACACTTAATTGTGTTTCAAAACAAACCTATTTAAACATTGAGCATCTAATAATCGATGGATTATCAAAAGATGATACAATTTCTATTGTAAATAAATATCAACACAATAAAAAAATTGTAATAGAAAAAGATAAGGGCATTTATGATGCAATGAATAAAGGAATTGAAAACTCAACTGGCGAAATTGTAGGAATTTTGAATTCAGATGATTTTTATTCTAGTCACTCTGTAATACAAAAAATTGTAGATAAATTCAAAGAAACAAATTGTGATGCTTTGTATGGTGATCTAATGTATGTGGATGAAACTGATACAAATAAAATCTTTCGAAAATGGAAAAGTGGTTCTTATAAACTAAATAGTTTCTTATACGGTTGGATGCCTCCTCATCCTACATTTTTTGTTCGTAAAGATGTTTATGAAAAGTTTGGAAAATTTAATTTAGACTTAAAAAGTGCAGCTGATTATGAAATTATGTTACGCTTTTTATATAAGAATAAAATAAAAACCTCTTATTTGAAAGAAGTTTTGGTTCATATGCGAAATGGTGGACAAAGCAATGCTAATCTCAAGAATAGGATTTTTGCAAATATGGAAGATAGAAAAGCATGGACAATTAATGGGTTAAAGCCTTATTGGTTTACCTTATATCTAAAACCTTTAAGAAAAGTCACACAATTTTTTTTAAATAACTTCAAATGAATCACCTAAAGATATTTTTTTTTACATTAGTTTTTTTTACAAGTACTCAATCTTTCTCCCAAGATATCCTTAAAGGCAAAGACATTTCTACCATAAAAGTAGATATGCTTACTGATGAAGAAATTGTGCAATACAAACAACAATTAGC
>JBMLQZ010000510.1:0-18510 GCA_049241285.1 Chitinophagaceae bacterium
GATATAGAAAGAATTGCATTAGCTGAAACAAAAAAATGGAAACCGAATGCTGATTTTCTTTACCCAGGTTGGCATTATTTCACAGAAGCACAAACAGTTAGTAATTACGATAAAAAAATAGAGGTACTTTTTGAAGCGAATAAGCTGGGTAAACAACCTGTTAAAATGAAATTATTTGTACCAGGTGATAAAAATAGAGACTATACAAAAGTATTAGCACCACCAAGTACAGAGTCTGTAAAAGTGTATAGCAATAAGTCTACTCCTACTTTAGTTGTCAGAAAAAAAGGAGAAGCTTGGAACAATCCATTTGTAGTAGTGTATGAATCATTTACTGGCAATAAAAAAGAAGGGCAAATAACGGCTGTAGAGAATATTTTAACTGATGGTAAATTTAAAGGGGTAATTGTAAATAGCACTATAAATGGTAAAGCAATTAAACAAGTAATTATTGCTCAAGATAGCGACAATGCTATGTTTGAAGACAAATCTTTAAACATTAAGTTCATTGGTAGATATGCTGTGGCAACGCTGAATGAACAACAAGAGCTTAAAGATTTATATATTGGTAGTGGAACCACATTTTCTTACAAAAATTGTTCAGTTAGTACTGTAAGTGGTAAACCTGCTTCTATAAATCTTACTATGACTAATAAGTCTGCCATAGTTACTTCAACAGAAAAATTCAATATATCTTGTTCAAAAGGAACTAGCATAAAAGAAACCATTTTAACCAACAACCAATAAAGAAATATTTATGAATCAGGTATGTCGTTTTTTATTAGCATGTGTGGTATTTACTGTTGCCTTAACAAGCAGCAAAGCACAAGTCATTAATAAGCAAGCCACTAAAGAAGCTATGTTAAAAGCTTTAATATGGCAAGAAGCAAATCCCATTTTTGCAAAGTCATTCAGCGATTGGACAAATGGAGTATATTATACAGGGGTATCAAAAGCTCATGCAGCAACAAAAGATAAAGCGTATACCGATGCTTTAAAGACTATAGCAGTAAAAAATGAATGGAAGCCATGGGAAAGATATTATCATGCCGATGATATTATCATTTGCTTTAGCTATCTATACCAAAAATCTATTAGAGTTAAAGATGTACAATTGGAACCTACTTTACAAATTGTGAAAGATCATTTATACAAACCCAATTTATGGAAAACGGGTGTAAGTGAAGGTAATGATCCTACTGAAAAAAGTATTTTATGGTGGTGGTGCGATGCATTGTTTATGGCACCTCCCGTTATTGCTGCTTATGCAAAAGAAACTAAAGACACCTCAGTTCTTAGATCTATGGATCAATATTATAAAGAAACTTATGATCTTTTATACAATAAAGAAGAACATTTATTTGCTAGAGATACAAGATTTTTATGGAAAGGAACTCCTAACGATAGAAAAGAAGCAAATGGTAAAAAAATATTTTGGGGAAGAGGTAATGGATGGGTTTTTGCAGGATTAGCATTGTTGTTAACTGAGCTTCCTAAAAATTATGCTAACAGACCATTTTACGAAAAGCTTTATAAAGAAATGGCCGAAAAAATTATCAGTCTACAACAAGAAGATGGATTATGGCGTACAAGTTTATTAAATCCTCAGGCTTATGCACATGGAGAAGTAAGTGCAAGTGGTTTATATACGTATGGTTTAGCTTGGGGTGTTAATAATGGATTACTTAAAAAAGCTACGTACAAACCTTTAGTAGTAAAAGCTTGGAATGCAATAGTTGCTTGCCAACAAGAAAATGGTAAAGTTGGTTGGGTACAAAATATTGGTGCCGATCCTGGTCCTGCTACTGCAGATACTTGGCAGAATTATGGTACTGGTGCTTTCTTGTTAGCCGGTAGTCAAGTACTTAAATTTTAATTGTTCAGCAACCGTTTTAAAATCCTATAGGTGAGTCAATGGTGTTACTATTGACTCATCAATTTAGTCTACCAAAAATTTCTTATTAGTGAAGCATTCTACATTTTATTGGGCATTACTTTTTACAATATGTTGTTTGCCATTGAGCGTACTTTCACAAAGTAAAAAGCCCAATATCATTTTCATTTTAACCGACGATCAACGTTGGGATGCTTTAGGTGTAATGGGAAATAATATTTTGAAAACACCTAATTTAGATTACTTAGCAAACAATGGTATTCTATTTCAAAATGCGTATGTAACTACTTCTATTTGTTGTGTTAGCAGAGCCAGTATTCTTGCAGGCACTTACGAATCAAAACATCAGATTCATGACTTTCAAACAGATATGTCACCTGCTGTTTTGCAAAACACTTATCCAAATCAACTTAAAAATAATGGTTATAAACTAGCCTTTATTGGCAAATATGGCATTGGTGTAAAACCCCCAAAAGAGTTGTATGATTTTTGGATAAACACAGAAGAAGGTGGTAAAATGCAACCAGACTACATTCAAACATTTGAGAATGGAAAAACTATGCATGACACCGATACACTAAGCAATGCTATTCAACATTTTTTAACTGATTATGCTGGTAAAGAACCGTTTTATCTTTCTGTAAGTTTTAAAGCTCCACATGAGCAAGATGGAACGCCTCCTAAATACATCATACAGCCTGGCTATGAACGTTTGTATGCTGAATCTACCATTCCACAACCTATTACTGCAAAGGAAAAATATTGGAATCAGTTTCCTGATTTTTTTAGAACAGAAACCAACTTTTCTAGAGCTCGTTGGAGAGGACTTTTTGGAACGAATGATTTATACCAAGAGAATGTAAAGAATTATTATCGCTTAATTACAGGCGTTGATGATGCTATTGGCAAAATGATTGCAACCTTAAAAGCCAAAGGATTAAATGACAATACCATTATTGTATTTATGGGCGATAATGGAATGATGCTTGGTGAAAAAAATATAGAAGGAAAATGGTTTGGTTATGAAGAATCTATTAGAGTTCCATTAATTATTTACGACCCAAGAAGTTCAGATAAAACAAGACAATTAAGAGCTAAACAAATAGCCTTGAATATTGATGTTGCTCCTACTATTCTATCTATGGCAGGCTTGCCTATTCCAAGTAGTATGCAAGGAATGAATTTAATAGATGTAGTTGAAGGAAAAAGAAAAGAAAGAGAACAGTTCTTCTATCAATATTATTTTTTAGGTGGTGAACAATTACCAAGACAAGAAGCTGTAGTTACCAATAGGTATAAATACTTACAATTCATTGAACATGGATATGAAGAATTGTATGATTTAAAATTAGATCCTCATGAAACAGAGAATTTAATTAATAGCAAAACGCATAAAACAATTTTAGCAGCTTTAAGAGCACAATATAAAAAGCTACAATCGTTATATGGCGTACCAGAAAGTGTATGGAAGAAAAGTAAAAAGAATTTCTAAGTGAGCAGTTGCTATAGCATTTGTTTTCTTATCACTACTATTCAACATAAGTGCATCCTTTCATTGAAATTGCAATATTGGTTTTTATAAATATGATTCGATTTTTATTCATAATAACAGGTTTAGTTTCTTTAGCTTATGCTCAGCAAAAAGCTCAGCCCTTACGCTTGTGGTATAAGCAACCTGCTGTTGTTTGGGAAGAAGCATTGCCATTAGGCAATGCTAAAACTGGAGCTATGGTTTTTGGTGGTGTTAAAACGGAAAGAATTCAATTAAACGATAATACACTTTGGTCAGGTTATCCAAGTTCTGGCAATAATGTAAATGCTCCTAAAGTATTACCTGAAGTTAGAAAAGCCATATTTGAAGGCGATTATTCGAAAGCTTCAGAACTTTGGAAACAAATGCAAGGCCCCTATTCTGCTAGGTATTTACCTATGGGAGATGTGCATATACAACATCATTTTACTGATAGTACAACATCTACTTATGAACGTTCTTTAGATTTAAATAATGCAATAGCTACCGTTCAATATACCATCAATAATATTCAATATAAAAGAGAAACATTTACCAGTTATCCTAATAAAGTAATGGTTATTAAACTAACTGCAAGCAAAAAAGCTTCATTGAGTTTTGATGTTTCTTTAAGTAGCAAGCTACACTTTCAGGTACAATCAAATGGCAATAAAAAAATAATACTACAAGGTAAAGCACCAATATTTGTAGCTCATAGAACATATCAACATCCACAAATTAGTTACGATTCAGCCAATGGTGAAGGAACCTATTTTCAAATACATGTTCAAGTAAAACATATTGGTGGTGAGGTGATTTCAAATAATGGAAAACTCACCGTAAAAAATGCAGATGCAGTTGTATTATATATTACTGAAGCAACCAGCTTTAATGGCTTTGATAAATCACCTGGTTTACAAGGAAAAAATCCATCTATTGAAGCAAATGAAAATATGCATAAAGCTTTTGCCAAAAGTTATAATGAGTTAAAACTATTACACATAAAAGATCATCAAAGTTTATTTAATAGAGTAGATTTCGCTTTAAAGAACGAAACAAATTTAGACCATGAACCTACTGATAAACGATTGATTAATTATCAAGGAAATGATCTTGGCTTACAAGTATTACTGTATCAATATGGAAGATATTTAATGATTGCTTCTTCTAGAAAAGGTTCAAGACCTGCTAACTTACAAGGTATTTGGAACGATCATGTGCAACCACCTTGGGGCAGCAATTACACACTGAATATTAATACAGAAATGAATTATTGGTTGGCAGAAAATACCAATTTATCTGAATGCCATGAACCATTGTTCAACTTTATAAAAGAACTATCTATTAATGGTGCAAAAACTGCAAAAATTAATTATGGAATAAACGAAGGTTGGGTAACGCATCATAATTCAGACTTATGGGCAATCTCTGCTTCAGGTGGTGGTGGTGTTTGGGATCCCAGAGGATTTACGAAATGGTCTGCATGGCCAATGGCTGGTGCATGGTTAAGCACCCATTTATATGAGCATTATTTATTCACTGGTAACAAAAAATTTTTAGCAGACACTGCCTATCCTTTAATGAAAGGTGCAGCACAGTTTATGCTGCATTGGTTAATTACCGATCCACAATCGGGTTATTTAGTAACCAATCCATCAACTTCACCAGAGAATACTGTAAAGATTGAAGGAAAGGAATATCAGGTTTCTATGGCATCCACCATGGACATTTCAATTATTAGAGAACTATTCACTTGCTTAATAAAATCTGCTGAAATTTTACAAACCGATGAAGCATTTAAAAATACCTTATTAAAAACCAGAGATAATTTATATCCATTACATATTGGACAGTTTGGACAGTTACAAGAATGGTATAAAGATTGGGATGACCCTAACGATAAACATCGCCATATTTCGCATTTATATAGTCTCTTTCCAGGCAATCAAATATCAGTAGCTGCCACACCAGAAATAGCAAAAGCTGCAAAACAAACCTTATTGCAAAGAGGCGATTCTAGTACAGGATGGTCAATGGCTTGGAAAATTAATTGGTGGGCAAGATTATACGATGGCAACCATGCATACAAAGTATTACAATCGGTGTTTAACTATATCAATCCACTACAAAAAGTAGAAACCATAACTGGTGGTGGTGGTAGTTACCCCAATTTATTAGGTGCATATCCTTTTCAAATTGATGGAAACTTTGGGCTTACAGCAGGCATTACAGAAATGTTATTACAAAGCTATCATGAAGATATTCATTTGCTACCTGCATTACCAAACGATTGGGCTGAAGGTTCTATTCATGGAATAAAAGCAAGAGGCAATTTTACGATTGATATCAATTGGAAAAATCATCATCTAACTAAAGCAATTGTTATCTCAAACATTGGTGGAAACTGTAGAATAAAAACATCCATTCCTGTAAAAGTGATAGAAACTACTTATGCTACAGCAACAAAAGAAAACGCTAATATTTTAAACCAGAAACCCTTTCTTCCTAATTATAAAAAAAATAAGCAAGCCGTATTAACTAATATAAAAACTACTAAAGGTTATGTAATAGATTTTAAAACAGAAAAAGGAAAAAAATATACCCTAGTTCCATTATCAAACAACTAAAATATACCCTAAACCCTTTACATTAAACCACAAAACATGAATACACTTCACTCTTTTAGCCTAGCAGGCAAAACCGCTCTTGTTACAGGATGTGACACAGGGCTTGGTCAAGGTATGGCTTTAGCATTAGCTGAAGCTGGTGCTAATATTATTGGTGCATCTATTGTAGATGATTATAGTTCAACACAAGCAGCTATAGAAGCTACAGGACAAACATTTACCTACCATAAAGTTGATATTTCCGATAGAAAGCAACTTTACACTTTTATTAATAAGGTTAAAGCCGAAAATAAAAAAATAGATATTCTGGTAAATAATGCTGGCATCATTATGCGTAAACCAGCAGCAGAACATCCTGATGAATATTGGGATAAAGTAATTTCTATTAACCTTGATGCTCAATTTATTTTAGGTAGAGAATTTGGAAGTCACATGATTGAAAATGGTGGCGGAAAAATCATCTTTACTTGTTCATTATTAAGCTTTCAAGGTGGTATTAATGTACCAGGTTATACAGCAAGTAAATCGGCTGTTGCTGGCTTAGTTAGAGCATTTGGAAACGAATGGGGCAGCAAAGGCGTTTGTGTAAATGGTATTGCTCCTGGTTATATTGCAACTAATAATACACAAGCATTACGTGAAGATGCAGACAGAAGTAAAACTATTTTAGACAGAATACCTTTAGGCAGATGGGGCTTACCAGAAGACTTTAAAGGACCGGTTGTATTTCTTGCATCGCCTGCTTCAAACTATGTGAATGGCACCGTATTATTTGTTGATGGTGGCTGGATGGCTAGATAAAAAAGATAATTGTTTTGAATTCCAAACTGCAATAATTCAACAAAAAACTGTTTCAAAATAAAAGCAGCTCCTTTTAATGAGCTGCTTTTTATTTTAAAGATAATTAATAAAACGAATGATAAATACCCATTTCTAATCCTCTTAATTCTGCCAAACCCTTTAACCGTCCAATGCCTGAGTATCCTGGATTGGTTTTCTTTTTTAAATCATCTAATAGTTGATGACCATGATCTGGCCTCATTGGAATATTTCTTTTTTGTTCTTGCATTTGGCTTACTAGTGCTTTTACTACACCATACATATTTACATCGCCTTCTAAATGATTATCTTCATAAAAATCTCCAAACTCGTTTCGTTTGGTACTTCTTAAATGCACAAAATAAATACGATTAGCAAAAGTGTTTACCATTTGTACTAAATCGTTATCGGCACGTACACCAAAACTACCCGTACAAAAACACAAACCATTAGCTATGCTATTAGCCCCTTCAAATAAAGCTTGAATATGTTCTTTAGTACTTACAACCCTTGGTAAACCAAAAATAGCAAATGGTGGATCATCTGGATGAATGGCCAATACAACACCACAAGCTTCTGCTACAGGGGTAACTTGTTGTAAAAAATAAATTAAGTGTTGCTGCAATTTTTTAGCATCAATGCCTATATAATTATCTAGCGATTGTTGAAAAGCTTCTAGCGTAAAAGTTTCTTCACTTCCTGGTAAGCCAGCAATAATGTTTCGTTGTAATGCCAACTTCTCTTCATCATTCATTTGCTCAAACTTTGCTTTTCCACGTAGTAATTCTTCAGAAAAATAATCGTTAGCAGCATTGGGTCTTTTTAACATAAAAACATCAAAAGCAACAAGAGCAGCCTTTTCAAATCGCAAAGCTTTACTCCCATTAGGTAAAGTATATCCAAGATCGGTTCTTGTCCAATCTAGTACTGGCATAAAATTGTAAGTAATTACTTTTAAACCACAAGCAGCTACATTTTTTATTGACTGTTGATAATTTTCAATATAGGTTTCAAAACCAGCTTTTTGAGTTTTAATGTGTTCATGCACTGGTATACTTTCAATTACTTCCCATACCAATCCTTTTGCTTCTATTATAGCTTTCCTTTTTTGTATTTCTTCAATAGTCCAAACTTCTCCGTTAGGAATATGGTGCAATGCTGTAACAACGCCTGTACAGCCAGCTTGTACTATATCATCTAAACTAACTGGATCATTGGGTCCAAACCAACGCATGGTTTGATTAAACGCATATTTCATGGAATACTATTTTATAAAAAAATTTTTACTACTGATTGATAATTACTAAAAGTTGGTTGGACTATTAATGATGCCTATTTGCTAACATGATCAAATGAAATAAGCTTCTATTGAATAGTTATACTGCATCATTTTCACCCCAATCGAAATAACGCAATGTATTGTTATAACAGATATCTTGAATAATGCCACCAATCAAATTCATATCATTCGGCAATTCGCCTTTTTCAATTTCAGAACCAAATACATTACACAATAATCTTCTAAAATATTCGTGACGAGGAAAAGAAAGAAAACTTCTAGAATCGGTAAGCATCCCAACAAACTTACTTACCAAACCCATGCTAGACAAAGCATCTAGCTGATTTAAGATACCTTCTTTCTGATCTAAAAACCACCATGCAGCACCATATTGAACTTTACCTGCTACCGATCCATCATTAAAGTTTCCAATCATGGTTGCCATTACTTCATTATCAGCAGGATTAAGATTGTAGATAATTGTTTTAGCTAGCTTTTGCTTAGCATCGAGTGTGTTTAGAAATTTGGATAATGCTTTGGCTTGAGAAAAATCACCAATAGAATCCCATCCTGTATCGGCACCAATTTGTTGTAACATTCTAGCATTATTATTTCTTAATGCTCCTAAATGCAATTGTTGTACCCAACCTTTTTCAGCATTCCATTCAGCAATTTGCAAATGAATGGCAGAACGAAATTTTCTTTTATCTAATTCGCTTATTTCATTACCTAAACGTAGCTGTATAAAAATGGCTTCTACCTCTGTAGCAGTAAAATTTTCAGCCTGTATTTCTTCTAAGCCATGATCTGCAATTCTACAGCCATTATCATGAAAAAATTGATGTCTTTTAGCCATAGCTTCAACCAATAACGTATAGGTGGCTATATTAATATTGGTAACCGCTTCTAATTTATTAATATACGTATTCCATTTACTTACATCAGCTACATTCATCACATTATCTGGTCTAAATGCAGGATACATTTTCACATCGCTAGATTGTTTGCGAAGTTGAATATGATGTTCTAAAGAATCTATAGGATCATCTGTAGTACATATTTTTTGAACATTCATTTTTTTCAACAACCCTTTGGTTGAAAATACTTTTTGTTGTATTTGTTCAGAGCAATTTTCATAAATACTTTTACAGGTATTACTATTTAAAAGTTGATATTCATTAAAGTATCGTTGCAGTTCTAAATGAGTCCAATGAAATAAAGGATTACGAACGGTATAAGGTACAGTAGCAGCCCACTTTTCAAACTTTTCATAATCTGTTGCATTGCCAGTACAATAAACTTCTGAAATACCATTAGTTCTCATTGCTCTCCACTTATAATGATCGCCATATAACCAAGCTTGTGTAATATTTTTAAATTGTATATCGTTGGCAACTTGATCTGGAGGTAAATGATTATGATAATCTATAATAGGCATTTGCTTTGCATAATCATGATACAAAGAAATAGCAGTAGCAGAATTTAATAGAAAGTCTTGATTGAGAAATTGTTTCATAAGCAATCTTTACATAATGTACATGAAGTTTTTAGAATGAATAATTTAAAAATATTGTTATCAACTTAATGTACTTAGATAAAAGTACTCTTTGCATTATTTGTTACAAGTTATTTATTCATAATTATTATCGAAAACGTTTTCGATTTATCAAAAAAAATCCCCACCAAAAGGTGAGGATAAATGTATTTAGATGAAAATAACTAATCAATAAAAATCATTTTTGTTTCTTTTGTTCCTAAGGTTACTGTAGTTTGAACAAAATACTTTCCTGATTGAATGGTAGCAGGTAGTTGAATTTGATACACGGTATTACCACCAACATGTTGAATGGCTTTTGTAAATATGTTTTTACCAGCAATATCAAATAAGGTTATTTGATATTGATTAAACGTATTATCTGCAATGGTTACATTCATTACTTTATTTACTACTGGATTTGGGTAAATAGTAAAGCTAGTTTTAGAGTTGTTTTATGTAATTTTAACCACATTACAAACCGTAATTTTACCAGATTTTTAAATTGCTTTTATTCTAAAATATTTTAATGCATTCATTACATTGATATCAACAAAAGAATATTCGTTTAATTGCGTTGCATTAACAAATCCCTTTTCGGTAAATAAAGTACCATTGTTAGATGATTCAATAATATACTTTTCTATAGCTACTTCAGAGAATACTTGCCATTTTATTTTTACATTTTTTTCGTTCTCAACAGCTATATGAATATTGCCAAATTTAACAGGTAGCGTTTCCCCAATTTTACCTACTACAAAAGCAGAAAAGCTGTTATAAGTATTAGTGGCGTTATTACTAGTATTATTACCAGAACCAGAAAAAGTACTCCATCCAGTATTCTGAATATATTGACTAACGCCAATTTGAGTATTACCTAAAGTTGCAAAATTGGCTCCTTCTAAAGCATTTGGCCAAGCAAAACTTAATGTTGTGTTTCCTGTTGGAGAAAAGTTATTTGTGATTAGCCAAACTGCATCTACAATATCTGCTTTTTGTGCAACTGTTACTGCAGTTCCATTAGGAGTAGCATTGGTGGTTACAGCATTAAATACTGCAATGGTGTAATCTTCATTTGCTGAACTTGGTGTAATTGTAACAGGTAAATAATGTGTAGCTGTTCCTATAGGAAAAGTAGTAGTATTTGAAATATTACTTATTCTCATAAGACCCTTATCACCAGTTGTTGGGCTTGCATCTAAGGCAACATAACCTGTAGCACTTGAACCCATAATAGCATTACCAGACACAATTCTTACAGTATCTAAAACAGGTATTGTTAATTTATTATTTGTTAAATTAAGCGTACCATTTACATTTAAGCTTAATATATTACTAGAAACATTAGCACCAATTGTAAGATTGTTTACTTGTAAAGATGTAATACTTGAAGGGAAAGGAGTTATAGTAGCAGCATTGAATGTAAAATTAGCACCTGGAGCACTTGGTAAAGAATAAGTACTACCCGTTTGTAATGAATAATTTGCTGCCAATCCATTAGTGTGTGCAGAAATAAATTCACTGCCATTAGTTCTTACAGATGAAGCAATATCATATGTGCCAGCAGGAATTGAATTAGAAACGGTTATAGTTGTACCAGATACTAAAAGAATAGTAGTATTTGCAGGAATACCTGTACCACTTAAATTCATTCCTTGAGAAAAGCCTGTAACACTAGCTACCGTAATTTGATAAGGTGTTGCAGCATTAACTATTGCTCCTGTTTGAGTACCCACAGTAGTAGAACTAGCGTATCCTTGCAAAGCCCCATTTTGATTTTCAATTAAATTTGTAACAACAGAATTTCCAAAATCTAAGCGTCCAAAATTTCTAATAAAAGATCCGTTTGTACTAAGGCTTGTTGCTACATTTTGCGTAAAAGAATTACTAATTTTTACTGTAGAGCTAGAACCAATTACAATTCTTGCAAAACCACTTGAGGCAACAGAACCTGTAACAGTAATATTTTGAGGAACATTTCCACAGAATATAAATACAGGCGAAGCTGTTCCACTTGCAAAAGTTCCTTGCATAATAAAATCACCTTTAATAGGAAAGTAAGAATTTGAAGAATTGGTCCATGTAGTGTTTGGGCTAACTGTTAATGTATCTACCTGAGTTAAAGGCTGCCAAGCACTAGTAGAATTAGAAAGTATTACATTAGGATAAGCTCTATTTGCATTGGATACTATAGAGCTAATAATATTACTGTTGTGTACAAATGTGCTACCTTTTTGAAAGTCAACAACAGATTTTGGAATTACTGCTCCAAATACGTTACCAGCACTGTTTGTTGTGGCTGAAGTTGTAGAATTATGCTCATAAGTGGCTCCTGCTTTAAAAATAATATTATTGTTAGTAGCATTAGCAACAGCATCAAAAGGAGCAGTTGATTGTGTTCCTGTAAATTGAAATCTTGAGCCATTATTAAACGTAATGAAAGTAGTACCATCTGCCTCTGCCACAAGCTTTTGAAAATTGGTTGAAGCAGCAACAATTCCATTAATGGTACCAACACTTCCAGTAGTTAATTTAAAAATTAAGGGTGCACTAGAAGCTAAATCAAATTTTGAGTTGGCATCTACTTGAAGTAACTTATCAATTTTAAGCATTGCAGACTTCATAAAAAAAGACGAAGTTCCATTGGTTGCTGTCATTACTAATGTGCCATTTGATTGTGTTAATGAAATGTCACTAGCAATTGCAGTAATTTGACCTATAGAATTGGTACCTCCAGTTCCTGAATTCGACGTTGCTGTATTTACAAAATCGCCAACACTAAAAAAACTGGTAAAAGAAGTGCCTGATCCAGCAATAGTTTGTCCTGTAAAATTATTAGATGTTCCTATTTGAACTCCTGCAGAAGTTGTACCGCCTGATATGGGTGTACCTGGAGAACTAGTGAACCTAACATCTGCCCCATTACGGAAAATTAAAGCTCCGATAGTTTGATAAGGAACGCTAGTAACGGTAATTTGACCTGTAAAGCCATTTCCCAAATTACTGCCATCAAATATTAATGTATCACTTATATTGGGTGTAGATCTACTTAATCCTGTACCCCCTAAAATAGTATTCCAGTTTGAAGCAGTAGCCCATGAAGTTGCAACGCCCCCACCTGACCAATAGTATGTGGTTTGTGCTAATCCAACTACCACTATTAACAAATTGATACATGTAAAAATTGATTTTTTCATATAAAACATTATTGAAAATATTATTGATTAATTTTTTTATCTCTTATTTTCTTAACACTGTAACCAATACCTGCAGCAACAAGTAGGCTTAAGCCACCGTCAACTGGCACATCACTAACATCGTCGTCAAAACCTGGTTGAGCTAGCAATATGGTGGGAAACAACAGCATTAGAATCACTCCAATGCTGTTGATATTGATATATTTTTTCATTATTGATGGTTTATTTATTGTTTGTTACCGTCAGGGGTTTCGCTTATAGTTTGGTGGCAGTTAATGAATGCTTGTTGCTTCCGTTTTGTACTTGTATGTAGTACAAACCTTTGGATAATTTGTCGCTACTGATTTCAACTATTCCTGTAACAATGTTATTTACTTCTCTCGTCGCTATCGTTTGTCCGAGTGCATTTACTACTCTTATGCTTGTTTTACCTGTAGCATTTGCAAGGTTTATCAATAGCTTGTTATCGATAATAGTGCTTTGTAGTTTTGCTACAAAACTGTTGGTAGCTATATCTGTCACTGCTGTAACTGTGGCTTTTCTGTTTAGTAACAATACTAAGCGTTCGTTGCCATATGTTGTAGCATCTGACATGTTTACCGTGAAACTGTATGTTGCATCTTTTGTTAATACAGTTTGTATATTAGTTAGTTTATCTAACAACACTATTTCGTATACTGATTCATCGATATTTACGCTGCTTGCTTTAATGCTTAATGTTCTACTTCCACTATTTAAACGTACACCCAATGGTATTTGGCTTTGATGAACGAATGGTCTTGCATCTACTGAAAGTTGCTTGCCTTCTTCGCTAATACTATATACATTTACAAAATCATTTTGTGCTTTGGTGGCATCTACTTTATTTTCAAATTTGTTAGACCATAAAGCATTGAACTTAACATACATATTATCATAAACCTCTGTTCCTACCAATGTTTGAAGTTCAATATATGCTGTAGGGTCTTTGGCTATTTCATTGAACACCACATCACTTGTTGGCGTACTTACTTTATTTCCTTCAGTAAATACTAAACTGGTTGCTGCTGTTGGTACTACAAAAAATGCTGCACTAGATGGAATTGCATAATCTGCATTGGCTACCAATGACAAATCTTTGGTATGATAGCTTCCTGTTGAAGGATTGCGTAAATAAATCGTTTTGTTTACATCGGCATTGGCTGAAATAATGTCTTCTATATTTACCGCTGATGGATACGGATTTCCAACTAAGTTAAAGTTAGCGGTTCCTCCTGTACCTCCTAATACTAATGGTATGTTTACATTTCCTATGTTAATGGATCCTGTCATACTAATGGTGGTATCTCTTGGTATATAACTATTATTTCCATCTAATCCTTGACCTGCTGCACCTCGTATCAATATTCTAATGCCTTGACCTACTTTAAAAGCATTTGAACCGGTATTAGTATTGGCTGTTGTAAAGGCTGTCCATCCAGGATCGTTACTAACTCCTCCATCAGCATTAGTAGTGTTAAACCAAAATACACTAGGATTATTGGTACCTGTATTTACACTGAATCCATTTGATGTGCCACCTGCTCCAGTATAATCTATACCTCTAATAATATTGATGCTTGTATCTCTACTAAATGGATGGCTTATAAATCGAAAACGACGAGTACCACCGGGTATAAAACGCTCTACCGTAACATTGCTGGCATCTAATATATTACCAGTTACTGAGCTTAAAGAAGCTGTTGATGTACTAGATGATTTAAACGTAACTGGCCTATTATTAAAATCTATAGTTCCACCATTTACTAATACAATAGCAGCTGGCTGTGCAATAACAGAACCGCTTGTTCCATCTATCGTTAACGTGTTTGAACCGGTTGATAAGGTTCCGCTATTTATCGTTAGAATACCGTTTACTGTTCTACTTGCACCTAAATTATAACTTACCGTATTGTTGATGGTTAAATTCTTTAAACTTGAAGAAGAAAAAGGGAGCTCGTAACCAGAAGTTAATGCCGATGTTCCATTAATTATAACATTAACTTTAGATGTAAATACGGGATTGGTAGAGCCACTGCCGCCAATTTGACCATCTGTTCTGATAATTGCTACAGGATTAGAACCATTATCGAATGTGATATTATTGGTTAGAGAGTTTGTTAATGTACTTGAAACTAAGTTTAATGAATCTGTTATTGTTAAAGGAGCATTAAGCGTTACTGCACTTGTTCCGCTGATAGTTAGTTTTTTAACAGTTGATGGTAACTCTACATTTGTAGTCATAGTACTAGTGTTATTATATGTAACATTAGTGTTGCCGCTAAAGACAGGAGTAGTCGATAAAGTTCCTGCAGTTCTGGTAACCGTTCCTCCATTACTTACAGTAATATTGTTGGTACTATTATTAATGGTACCTAGAGTAAGTACTAAATTGTTTACAGAAATTGCTTGTGGTAAACAAAAAGAAGCAGCAGTCCTGTTAAATTCAAGATAATTAACAACTGTACTAGGCTTAAATAATCTACCTGTAATTGGAGCAAAGGTTGTTTGATTTCCTAAAATAGTTGCATTTTGAGATGTTACAATAAGTTTTGCACCGTTAGCACTTACATCTACTCCTTGAGAATTTGTTTGACTATTAAAAGTACAACTTCCATTTCCAGTAATGGTTAATGTATTGTTTTCTCCAACAATTAGCCCTTGTATCACGTTACCACTATTGGTACCAAAATTTAGTCTTTGAGTATTAAAATTAGTACCTAAAGTAATTAATCCTTTACTAGGTGATATTGACCCCCAAGATGTTGTTAAACTAGGGTCTGAGAAAATGGTTAAACTACTCGTGGTATTAAACACTAAATATCCATTTGAATTATATGAAAAACAGTTAGTTGCATTATGACCATTTAAAGTAAATGTGCCACCATTTCCAAGCGAAAAACCAAAACCATTTGTAGCTGGTGTTGCTGCTAATTTGGTGGTATTTGAAAATGTAAGTGATGAGGTGATTGTTAAGTTAAAATTTGCTGTAAATGAAACCGTTCCACCTGTAGAAACCGTTAACCCTGTAATAGTTTTTGCTGCAGGAAGTACTACAGAAATATTGGTGCCAGATAAAGCATCAAATACTACATTATCGGTTGTTGCTGGTTCGCATCCACAAGAATTTCTTGGCAAAGTAGCACTTGTACTAAATGAACCAGAAGCCCAAGATGTACTACCACTAATCCAATAATAAGTTGTTTGTGCTGAAGATTTAAACGCAGTAACTAATAAAAAAACAGAAAAAAGTGTACAAATTTTTTTCATATAACAATCGTTTTAATACCCTGTTAGGATAATTATTTTGACTAAAATTGACAAAATTTCGTACTCAACTCAGCTTTCTCAAGCATTTTATCTTCGCAACCGGTTTCGAAACTTTATAAAAAACCGTTTATAAAAACAATTGTAAAGCAGATAAATTCGTACATACGCTAATTATGTTTACAGTATGATTTTTGAAAAGAATTCGTCTATACAAAAGAAATTCCTTGTTGTGCTAGGAATTATAATTTCTACCAACATTAATATTATAGCACAAAAACAAGGGTTTGAATCTTCAACAGAAATATACATAGATATTGCTGGGAGAATCAATCATTTCCATTACGATAGATATAACCAACTAACCAATCAATCTAAATTTACTTTACACCCGAATACAACACAATACAAACAATTTTTAACATCTAAATGGAAGATTTCAACAAGTAAGAAAACAATAATTGATAATGAGGAAGCAATAGAGTACCAAGTTCAATTTACTTGTATTGATGGAGGAATTAATAGTGCTAATATTTCTATTGATATAGATATCGATAATTGGAATGGAAAAAATTATGTTTTAATGCCTGCTGCAGTTTATAATGGTAATAGGTACTCATGGAGAAGGCTTAGATATTCACCTAAACTACACGACATTAAAGATATTGGAATAGAAAAACCAATTATTATAAACGATGTACCAAAATTAAATGACAGTTCAGGCATTTCAAGAATACAGGAAAGAAGTGGCAGTATGTCTACCCCATCTTTAGGATTCTTTCATTCAGATAAACAAAAGGTAGTTTGGCTATTAACAGAACAAAAAAATGAATTAGGAGACTATGGAATTGATATTGAAGAGAATAGAAAAAGAAGCAAAGCAACCATCTCAATAAATTCGCCAGTAGTAAGAGAATTATTTACCTATCAAATAACCAATGCTCATACACCTAGTTGGGATAAACCAGCGAATTTTGTGAAAGGAAATATAGTAACTATTAAGTTTAGACTCTATCAATTTGATGGAAAAAACATTCAAACAATATTCGATAAATTTTCTATCATAAGAAAATCAATGACCCCAAAAACGGATCTTATTAATACCATTCCTTACTCTGAATGCATGGAAGTGTTAGAGAAAAAATTTAATCAATACAATTTTGTAAAAGAGTATGGATACTACGCCATAGGAATGAGAGAAAATTATTTACAAGATTGGCAAATAGGATGGACTGGAGGAATGATATCAACTTATCCTTTATTATTTGCAGGTAATGAACAAACCAAACAAAATGTAATTAGAAATTTCGATTGGCTATTTCCTAATGGTATAAGTCCTAGTGGTTTTTATTGGGATGCTGGCCAAAAAGGAACAGAATGGATAGGTGGAGACATTAGAAATTTTCATACAAAGAATTGGCATTTAATTCGAAAAAGTGGCGATGCTATCTGGTATATTACTAAGCAGTTCATGCTCATGGAAAAACAAAATATTATTGTTAAACAATCTTGGAAAGAGGGTAATGAAAAAGTATGTAATGCCTTCGTGCAACTATGGAATAAATATCATCAATTAGGGCAGTTTGTAGATAGTAAATCTGGCGAAATAATTGTTGGAGGCTCTAGTAGTGGAGCTATAGTTCCTGCTGCTTTAGCACTTGCGTCAAATTATTATCATGAACCAAAGTATTTGCAAATTGCCGAAGAGGTTGGTGAATATTTTTATCAAAATTTTACAAAATTAGGCATAAGCTGTGGTGGACCTGGCGATGCATTACAGGCGTTTGATTCAGAAAGTGCATACGCTCTAGTTGAAAGCTACATTGCTCTTTATGAAAATACAAACAATACGAAATGGCTTACATATGCTGAGTATGCTACAAAACAATTTGCAACTTGGGTAGTAAGTTACAATTACAAATACAACGATACTACTGCTTTTGCAAAAGCAAATATGCATACTATTGGAGGAGTCTATGCAAATATTCAAAACAAACATTCGGCACCAGGAATTTGTACAGCTTCTGGTAATGCGTTATTAAAAATTTTTAGGTACACTAACAATACATTTTATATAGAATTGCTACAAGATATTTCTAAGAATATTACTCAATACTTACCACATCCTTTAAAACCTTTAGGTAATGCTCCAATTGGCTGGGTTAGTGAAAGAGTAAATATGACTGATTGGGAAGGGCCTCAAAGTATTGGATATATTTTGCCCATCTCTACTTGGGCTGAAACCTCTTTAATGTTAACAACTATTCAAATACCTGGAATTTATATAGACCTTGAAAAAGGTACTGCTACTGCATTTGACAATGTAGACGTTAAAAGATTAACTAAACCCGGAAATAAATTAATA
>JBMLQZ010000511.1:0-9629 GCA_049241285.1 Chitinophagaceae bacterium
GCGGCGCTAGATCCTAAGTCTAGTGCGTCTGCCAATTTCGCCACATCCGCATTTTCCAACTACATGTATAATGCTACAATGCCAATTGGGCGGCAAAAATAGGGGTTTGATTGCAATTTTAGAATTATCGCCTCTTTTTTTTGCATTGTTACTGAATTAATTTTACAATTATTGGCATTTTTTTCAATTCATTTTTTTCAATTTTCATAACAAATGCCGTGTAGCCTAACAATAAGAAAGTTGCTAAACCGTAATTGAAATAAGTATTTGTAATCCATTTTGTAATGGTTGTATGCACAAAGAAAATTAATGTTACAAGCACTAAATATGCTAGCAATTTTTTGGTAGCATATGGTATATAATAGTTTTTTTGGCCCCATTGGTAACTAATTACCATCATTGTACCATAACAGAAAAATGTAGCCCAAGCACAAGCCATGTAACTAAAATGAGGAATTAATGTGTAATTTATTAAAATGGTAATTGCTGCTCCAATTAATGTTATATATGCACCTGCAATTGTTTTTTTGCCAAGCTTATACCATACACTTAAATTATAGTAGATACCTAAAAAAATATTTGCCATTAGTAATATTGGAACCACCCTTAAACCTTCATGCATTTTTTTATCTATAAAATGTTTCCAAATATTTATATACAATGCAACAACTAAAAACATAAAGCTTAAAACAATTACAAAAAATTTCATCACTCTTGCATAGTTCTTTGGTGCGTTTTGTTCTTGAGCTTGTTTAAAGAAAAATGGTTCTGCACCCATTTTAAATGCTTGAACAGCCAAAGAAATTAATATGGCAAGTTTATAACAAGCAGAATAAATACCTACTTCGGCTTTTGCAGCAGCTTCAGTGGCAACAGGAGCCCACCAACTAAGCATTATTCTATCAAAAGTTTCATTAATCATGCCTCCTAAACCTGCAATAATAATGGGCAATCCATACAACATCATTTCTTTCCAAAGCTGTGTATGAAACTGAAATTTGAAACTTAAAAATGTTTTAGCCAAAAGTAAAAAGGTACAAAAAGCCTGTATTAAATTAGCTAATAATACATAACCAATTGCCCAATCTTTTTTATACCAATTCGTAATCCAATGATCGGGTTTTTCTTTTATTAATTTGGGGCAGATACTTAGGAAAAAATAAATTACAACAATGTTAATTATAATGCCACTTATTCGTACAAAGGCGAATTTTATTGGCTTTCCCTCTTGTCTTAGTTTGGCAAAAGGAATAGATGATAATGCATCGAAACCAACTATAAAAGCAATCATGTAAACATATTCAACATGATTATTAATTTTTAATAATTGAGCAATTGGCAATGGAAAAATGAATAATAACAATGCAATCAAGAATACCGAAACGATAATGGAAATGCTGGTATTGCTATGAACTTGTTCGGAATTTTCTTTGGTATTTGAAAACCTGAAAAATACGGTTTCCATGCCATGCATTACTAACACATTTATAATGGGTAAAAACGAATAAACATTACTCATTTCTCCATATTCTGCATTTGAAAATTTATACGTTAAATACGGTGTAAGTAAATAATTAATAAATCTTGCAGCTATAGAACTTAATCCATACCAAATTGTTTGACCAGCTAATTTTTGAATATTACTCAAAGTAAAACGTAAGATTTATTGGTAAAAATAGCAAATGTGCTGTTAGTGTAGGTGAATGAAACTAGGAATTGTGTTTTTTATTCCCGGTTCGGCAAATCGAATGTCTTTTAAAAAAGTAGTATCACTAAGTGTATATAAAAAAGCAGTAAGTTGACCAATTTCATAATTTGATAGTGGCATTTTATGTTTAAATATACTATCGGTGGTTGGTCCATTCACTGCTTTGCTTCTATAATGTTCAAAAACATTGCTTAAACTAAAAAATCTGCCATCATGTCCATAAGGTGCTGTGTATGCAATGTTTCTTAAGCTAGGTACTTTAAATTTAAGAGAGTCTTCAGGTAGTTTTGTAATAATCATTCTTCCATAATCATTCAAATAAGGGTCAACTGTCATTCCAATGTTTCTAAATGAATAGTCTGTAAACATAGGCTCTGTATGGCAGCTAGCACATTTTTGCTTAAAAATATTATATCCTAATTGTTCAGGTAATATAAAGCTTGCTTCACCACGCATTACTTTATCATATTTACTATTACTACTTACCATTAGTAACATAAATTGACTTAAGGCTTTCATAATTCTTTGAGTATTGACTAATGATGAGCCAAATGCTTTTGTAAACATTCTTTTGTAGGCAGTATCTTTTTGTATTTTTTGAATTACATTATCTAATGATTCAGCCATTTCGTTTGGAGCTGTTAAAGGAGCAATTGGCTGAACATCTAAATGATTAATACCACCATCTGCCATAAAATCTTTCTTCCAAGCCAAATTAAATAAGCCAGGTGCATTACGAGTTGTTTGACTATTATTATAGCCATGGCTAAGATTATGATCGTATGTAGCAAATGCAGCAAATTGTTGATGGCAACTGCCACAAGAAATGCTACTGTCTTTGCTTAAATTATAATCGTAAAATATTTTTCTACCCAATTCAAAACCCTCTTTAGTTATTTGATTTGAAGCAAAATCATAAACCGGTTTTGGCCACCCTTTTGGAACATTAAATGGTATGAATGTAGTTTTTGGTGGAATTGAAAAACGCATCCATGAAATGGAAAATATAGTGATGATTACTATTGACAATATTGTTAAAAATATACGCATGAATTATTCTGTTGAAATAGTAAACATTGTTGCATAATTATCTGCTAGTTGCATTGCTAATTTTCCTGTTGAATGACAAATAGGATTGTTGGTAATAGAAATAGCATGTGCAGAATGAAACCATTTATTAATATCTACATTAATTCGAATGATTTGCCTTTGCTTACTAATAGTTTCAGTGGTGTTTAAAACAATTGCTCTGGCAGTATTTTCAGATGATTTATATCCACCAACATGATGAGAAAATATATTGCCAGCTACTTTAGCTGAAGCTGATTGCCCTTCTAATTTAGCCATAACGTAGCCTGTATTCCAAGTCCAAAACATGCCATTCTTGGGGTCTAAAGAACCTGTGTGTACACCTGTTACTTGATGTAAACTATCAACGCCAATCATCAATGAAATACTGGTTATATCAGATGCATTTATAGATAATACAATTTTTTTGGTATTACTATCTGCTTCATCAATTAAAAAATATTGATTGCTTAAATTGGTTATTTGCTGATTGCTATGCTGTAAACGTATGTTTGAAATGTAGTACTTAAATCTATTAATAGTATATACTTCACCTAAGCTATTGGTATACTCTTTTTGTAAGAATAAAGGCTCATTACCTACCTTATGTATTAACTGGATTATCGTTTTATTTTGAGCACAAGTTTGAATAGCAATTAATAATTGTAATGATACCATTAAGGCTATACATTTTTTAAACAATAAACACTTTTTTTTAATAGTCATTCAAATTAATTTTTCCTCTGAAAGCCTTTGTAAATGCGGTTTTCTTTTTATGTTGTATTCTTTTTTCTATAGCAGCTTTACTGGGTTTTGTGGCTAACCTTAATTTCTTTTTTTGTAATGCTACCCAAACAATTTCATTCATTTTTTTAATCACTAATTGTTTGTTTTCTATTTGTGTTCTAGCTGTTTGTGATTTCACTAATAAAACACCATCAACAGTAATTTTGTTGGCACATTTAGTAAGAATTTCTTCTTTTTGTTCATTCGTAACAATAGTAGATTCTTGAATATTCCATCTTCCTTCAACCATTGTTTCTACTTTGTTTACGTTTTGTCCGCCGCTTCCTCCACTTCTTGCAGTTTGAAAAACAATTTCGGCACTAATATCTATCTTCATTCCATAAAATTAAAAGATAAATTTATACAGAATTATGAGAGTTGTTGTTCAAAGAGTTTCTGCGGCTTCTGTTACTGTAAATAAAACAATTGTTGGAAGTATTGATACAGGATTATTGGTGTTAGTAGGAATTGAAGATGCCGATACAGATGAAGATATTCAATGGATAAGTAATAAAATTATTCAATTAAGAATATTTAATGATAGCGATAGCGTTATGAATAAAAATGTTCAAGATGTAGATGGAAACATTTTATTAGTAAGTCAGTTTACTTTACATGCTTCAACCAAAAAAGGGAATCGTCCTTCATATATTAAAGCAAGTAAAGCACCCATTGCTATACCTATGTATGAAAAAATGATTGCTTATTTACAAACAGCTTTGCAAATGAACATTCAAACTGGAATATTTGGTGCAGATATGCAAGTGTCTTTAGTGAATGATGGTCCTGTTACCATTATTATTGATTCAAAAAATAAAGAATAGTGAAAGATATTACTACCAAATTAGATATAGAATTGTTGTTACAAGCCTTTTATGAAAAAGCAATAAATGACGAATTGATTGGACATTATTTTACCGATGTTATTGAGTTACAGCTAGAAAAACATTTACCAATTATAGTAGGGTTTTGGGAATCAATTTTATTGAATACACAGCAATACAATGGTAACATGTTTTCAATTCATCAACACATACACCATTTATCGCCCTTTAAACCATTACATTTCGATAGATGGGTATTTTTATTTCAACAAACTGTATCAGAAATGTACAAAGGAAATACAAGTGAATTGGCAAAACAAAGGGCCGCATCTATAGCAACAATTATGAAAACAAAACTCATTTATCACTCATCAAATTCATTGAATATATGACCATAGAACAAGCACAGAAAGACGTAGATATTTGGATTAAAACCATTGGTGTACGCTATTTTAACGAATTAACCAATCTTGGTATTTTAATGGAAGAAGTAGGAGAATTGAGTAGATTAATGGTGAGAAAATATGGCGAACAATCATTTAAAGAATCAGATAAAAACAAAGAACTATCTGATGAAATGGCCGATGTGTTATGGGTACTTATTTGTCTTGCCAACCAAACTGGTGTTAATTTGACAGAAGCATTGAAAAAAAATTTTGAGAAAAAAAATTTAAGAGATGCTGAGCGTCATTTAAACAATGAAAAGCTTCAATAAGCCATTTCGTTAAATATTTTGGTTAAATGGCTTTATATAAGCCTATATTTTTACGATACTTATATTTGCACCCTTATGAGCACACAATCAGAAAATATATTTCAGTCAATTATTTCTCATGCCAAAGAATATGGCTTTGTTTTTCCTTCTAGCGAAATTTACGATGGCCTTAGTGCTGTTTACGATTATGGGCCTTATGGTAGTGAGCTAAAAAAGAATATTAGAGATTATTGGTGGAAAAGCATGACCCAAATGCATGATAATATTGTGGGTGTTGATGCGGCTATATTTATGCATCCTACAACTTGGAAAGCAAGTGGTCACGTAGATAATTTTAGCGATCCTTTAATTGACAACAAAGACAGTAAAAAACGTTATCGTGTTGATCATTTAATTGAGGCACATGCTGAAAAATTGGCTTTAGAAGGAAAAAAAGAGGAAGAGTTTGCTTTGTTAAAATCTATGGATGAATTATTGGCTGCCGATAATTTTACTGGATTAAAACAATTGATTGACGATAATAAAATTGTTTGTTCTGTAAGTGGTACAGCAAATTGGACTGAGATTCGCCAATTTAATTTGATGTTTAAAACCGAATTTGGAGCTATTGCTTCAGATAATCCAGAAGATAATATTGTGTATTTACGTCCTGAAACGGCTCAAGGTATTTTTGTGAATTTCTTAAATGTTCAAAAAACTGCTAGAATGAAAGTACCATTTGGTATTGCTCAAACTGGTAAGGCTTTTAGAAACGAAATTGTTGCCAGACAATTTATTTTTAGAATGAGAGAGTTTGAACAAATGGAAATGCAATTTTTTGTTCGTCCTGGCACAGAAGGAGAGTGGTATCAATATTGGAAACAAGCACGTTTACAATGGCATTTAAGTTTAGGGTTGCCAGCAGAGAAATATCGTTATCATGATCATGTTAAATTAGCACATTATGCTAAAGAGGCTTGTGATATTGAGTTTGAATTTCCTTTTGGATTTAAAGAAGTAGAAGGTATACATAGCCGTGGCGATTTTGATTTAAGTCAACACCAATTATACAGTAGAAAAAAGCAGCAATATTTTGATAATGATATTGATGCTTCTACAGGTAAACCTTTTGGTAATTATGTTCCAAATGTTGTAGAAACCTCTATTGGTTTAGATAGAATGTTTTTATTGATTTTGGCAAATGCTTATGAAGAGCAAACCATAACCAAAGAAGATGGTAGCACCGATAGCAGAACAGTATTGCATATTCCAGAAAAAATTGCACCTGTTAAACTGGCAATTCTTCCGCTACTAAAAAAAGATGGTTTGCCAGAAATAGCTAAACAATTGTTAGAAGAGTGTAAACCTTATTTCAAGTGTTTTTATGAAGAAAAAGATGCAATTGGTAAACGATACAGAAGACAAGATGCCATTGGTACACCCTTCTGTGTTACAATAGATCATCAAACTAAAGAAGATAATACTGTAACTATTCGTTATAGAGATAGTATGTTGCAAGAAAGAATTTCTATTAGTGCAATTAAAAATCTTGTATTACAAGCAATAAACTAAGTTTCTTTATACATTACTAAAAGGTCGTTCTTAATAAAAGAATGGCCTTTTTTGTATCAACTCAATTATAACTATTTGTAATAAGCTATAGTAATTGGTTGTATTTTGAAGCTAAAAACTCCATTTATTCAGCCATTAATGCTAATTCGTTTTCATATTTGTAGCGGTATTTCTATAAAATAATTTTACATGCAGTGGCTAGCTGTTTTATAAAAAAGAATCTATAGATTTACCCAATCTAAAATTGTTCAATACGGTCATTTATTTATATAGAAATTAGCAAATTAATCAGCTTATTTTATTCAACAACTAAATACATTTTATACAATTTCAAGCGCCAATTTATTAACTATGAATACAATCCTTGTTCCTACAGATTTTTCTGAAACAGCTAAAAACGCAGCCTTATATGCTATTGGATTTGCAAAAAAAATGCATATTCCTAATATTGCATTATACCATAGTTATCAGGTATTATCTATTACTAACCCATTAGATGGATATGAACAAAAAGTTAGTGCAGAGCCATTTAAAGAGAAAAGTATGCAACAGCTAGAGGCTTTTCTAGCAGATTTAGGAAATATACCAGAAGGAGTACATGTTGAATTATTTCATGGAGGTGCAGATTTAAAAGATGGTATAGCACAAGTTGTTGAAATAACCGATGCCGATTTAATTATTATGGGTATTACAGGTGGTGGTAAAATTAAAGAAACACTTATTGGAAGCAACACCCTAACAGTAGCAAAAAATACCGAAGTTCCTGTGGTGATTGTACCTGCAAATACCAATTTATCAACTTTCGATAAAGTTGCCTTAATAACCGATTTTAAAGACTTAGAAGCCAATATTCCTCAAGAAAAAATAAAGCAATTATTAGCATCTAAAACTTTTGAATTTTCTATTGTACATGTATCAGAAAATAAAACTGCATCAAATTTTGTAAAAGAAATAGATGTATTGAAAAATATGTTTGCCGATTTTCAGCCAACATTCCATTTCGAAAATGCTTCAGATTTTACGGATGGTGTTTCTGATTTTGCAGAAAAAAATCATATTGATTTAATCATCATTGTTCCTAAGCAACATGGTGTGTTAGAAAGTATGTTTAAGAGCCATACCAAAACATTGGCTTTTCATACCAAAACACCATTGTTTGTTGCACATAATTAAGCTATTGAAAAACGCATTTAACATGAAAACAATATTAGTACCAACAGATTTTTCTGCAACAGCAAAAAATGCTGCTTTATATGCAATTGCATTTGCCAAGCAAGTAAAAGCAACAGACATTATTTTATACAATGCTTATCAAGCAATGCAACCATTAGCTGCCGATCCATTAATGTCTACAGCTGCTTTTCCTGTTGAATTAGATTCGTTTAAAGAAATAAGCCAAGTACAATTACAAGAACTACAAACTGAGTTAAGAGAGATTGTTTCTGACGATATTTCTATTCATACTTATGCAGAGTTTAATACTTTAACAGAAGGTATTCATGATACTTGTATTGACAAACAAGTAGACGTTATTATTATGGGTATTACAGGTGGAGGAACACTTGAAGAAACATTAATTGGAAGTAATACAACGGTTGTTGCAAAAAATACAGAAACTCCGGTAATTATTGTGCCACCAAAAGCGGTGTTTCAACCAATTGAAGAAATTGTATTAACGGTTGATTTGAAAAGTGTTGCAAACACCACTCCTGTAGATGTTATAAAGCGTTTGTTAGATGCTAGTAAGGCAAAATTATTTATACTGCATGTGGCTGATGACGAAGATTTAGACGATGATGAAAAATATCAAGAGCGATATTCTTTAAACCAATTATTCGATGGTTATTCTTTTGATTTTTGTGAGGTGAAAAACAGCTCTTTTACAGATGCAGTAAACGATTTTGCCGCAGCAAATAATGCTGATATTATTATTAATATTCCTAAGAAAAGAAGTTTAATAGATCGTTTATTTAAACGTAGCCATACACAAATGTTGGCTTTTCATAGTCATATTCCATTAATGGTGGTGCATGATTAATTGTCTCATTCAAATCTGTTTCTTTATATCAATACAAAATTGAAACTTCAAATCTAAAACAAGTGAATATGAAAGATATTTACGAAATGACAGATGAAGAATTGTTAATAGAGAAAAAAAATCTAAAAAAATCTAAAATTTTTCATGCCTTTTGGATAGGTATGTTAGCAGGAATATTTGCAGTTGGTATAGTTTCTTGGTTCTTGTCTGCTAAAAAAAATATAGGAGTCTTAATTCCAATGTTTATACCTGTTATTTTAATTTATAAACAACTTAAAAAGCCAAATACTCATCAAGCATTAGAAGATTTACTAAAGAAACGAGGTTTAAATTAAAGATATACAGGTTAGAAATAGTTGGTAAAATAGTACTTAAGATGTTTGGTTAACATTGGTTTTAAAGAAGTTTAGTGAAACACCCTTTCGCTAAACTTCTTTTGTTTTATTTATGGTAAATGTAGTTGAAACAGCCTTTTTTACTGTTTTAAAAATGAGCATTCAAATATTGACTAACCCTTTTTGATGATTACAAAAGCTTGAGGTTAATTGCTGTAAAACAAACCTAAATTTCAGCAATGTCAGTAAGAAATTTATATAAATCTTCTTTAGCCGGAACTTGTAATTTTTTTCTAAGTCTATATCGGCTAATTTCAACACCCCTTACTGAAATGCTCATTAGTTGAGCTATTTCTTTACTAGACAGGTTAAGTCTAATATATGCACATAGTTTTAATTCATGGGGTTTTAAATCTGAATATCGCTTTTTAACATTAGTTATAAAACTGCCATGTACTTTATCAAAATGTATTGAGAATTGATCCCACTCATCATCTAATTTATCTTCAGCAGTTAATCGTTTTAAAATTTTCTTCAATTCAGAGCTATCTATAGTCTCTTTTCCACTTTTATTTAACTTACTAATTTCATCTTTAATTCTTAT